>CAYLRE010000072.1:0-18082 GCA_964385715.1 uncultured Planctomycetaceae bacterium | reverse complement strand
GCAAGAAAATGGGTTATTTTCCACCAATTACTTGCGACGGTTACAGCATTCAAATAGGATAAAGCACGTTGCTGAGCACTAGCGAGCTTTACCTAAGGCGGCCGCGAATTACTCAGTAGCTGAGAATTTCCAGCGAAACGCCGAGGTAGAGCCAATACCAGCAACCGCTATTTCAACAGTAATGGCGGTCATTTCATAGAGGAGATGCCAGTGACGTCGATCGTCGGTAAATCGTATTGGACGAAGCAGATCCGCGAAACCATCGCGAGAATCGCTCCTCACACTTCCAGTGTCCTCGTTACAGGACCGAGCGGAACGGGCAAAGAACTGATTGCCCGGTCGATCCACGACCAGAGTCCGCGAGCGACCGGCCCCTTCATTCCGGTCGATTGTGCGTCGGTTCCCGGCAGCCTCTTTTCAGCCCAGCTTTTCGGGCATGTCAAAGGCGCTTTCACCGGTGCAGTGGGTTCTTCACTCGGTATGTTCCGAGCAGCCAATGGCGGCACGATTTTCCTCGACGAAGTCGGCGAACTCGATCTCGAATTGCAATCCAATCTCCTGCGCGTGATTCAACAGCGACAGGTCACACCTGTCGGAAGCCACGATTCGGAACCGATCGACGTGCGGATCATTGCCGCTACAAATCGCGATCTGGCCGCCGAAGTGAAGGCTGGCCGCTTCCGTATGGATCTCTTCTACCGGCTCGACGTTATTTCCGTCGACATGAAGGCCCTGAAGGATCGTCGCGACGATATTCTTCCGTTGGCTAACCACTTCATCGAGCAATTTGCCGATGAGCGTGGACTTCCGGCCAAGCATCTTTCGCCGGCAGCGATTCAAGCGGTCAAGTCGTGCGACTGGCCTGGTAACGTCCGCCAGCTACAGAACATCATCGAGCGTTCCATCGTGATGAGCGAAGGTCAGGAAATTGGCCCCGAGTTCATTCCGCAGAGCACTCAGGGAGTCGAACTCCTGAACGAGGAGACGCTTGATTTCGCAGCCGCTGATGGTGACTTGGAACCACATCACCTGAGCACCAATGTCGACGGCTATCCGAGCGACTGGCCGACGCTGGAAGAAAACGAGCGTGAGCACCTGGCCCGTACGCTGGACCTGACCGGCTACAACCAGAGTGCAGCGGCCCGACTGCTGAAGATCGACTACCGGTTGCTGATGCGTCGCATGAAGAAGTACGGCCTCAAACGCCGCACGCCTTCGCGAAGCAATGCAGCTGGCGTATCGCCTCGGCGTCGCATCGCGAAGTAGTCGCTTCACGACCACTCTGTTCTGACATGCGATTATGAGAGTCTGGCGATGCGAGAAGGCCCGGCTCAGCGCATAAAAAAGGCCCGCGTTAGCGCATAAAAAAGGCCATGACAAGTCGTTCCATCGTTCTTGCCATGACCTCTATCCTGAAGCCGGGGTTTGCGCGACCCCGTCCTCGGTGGCAGCCTTTGTAGGATTAATATCGTCCTGCCCTCGCGACCGGCTCTAGCGGAACTTCGTGAACATCTCCCCTGATGCGGAAATCCGCAGGCCCGTAGGCCGCTAAACTCTAACGATCGGGCAAACGCTGACGTCGCTATCAGTCCAAGACGGGGGCCGAATCCAAAGCTTCGGGAGCTGGAGCCCGTCGTTATGCCAATCTCAAAAAAAGAGCGCCACTGAAAAAAACGGGCGGGCCCAATTTGGACCCGCCCGTTCGTAGGCTCGATTCGCTTCCACTTCCGGTCCACACTCCCCAGTAGGCCCGGCGGTAGTCGCGATTCGAGTTTTTCTCGTGCGTTGCCTTCGACCTAGAAAGGGAAGGCGAACAGGCTCGTCGGCAGCACCGCACTAACCGGCGGCAAGACGCTACGGAACTGGGCCGACGATTGCGGCGGCAACACGGGAGCGGCGTCTTCTTCCTTGGTCTCTTCAACCGGTTCCGGCATCACCTCTTCAGCAGCTTCCGGGAAGCTCACGTCGTGGCTTTCGCCACAGCCGCAGCTATCGCAGGTGTCGGCGGAGCAGCCGCATCCGCAACCCTTCTTCAGCCAACCAAAGTTGAATAGCGACTTGAGGCAACAAGGCTTGTGGCAGCAGCCCTGCTCGCAGCCACAGGCGTCCTGCTGACAACCACAATCCGACACCTGGTGGCCACAGCAACCATGTCCCCAGTTGAAGTGACGCTTGTACTTGCCGAAGAACGATCCGCAGCCATGCTTGCATCCGCAACCACCATGGGCGTATCCACGGTGCCCGCAGCAGCTATGTCCGCGATAACCGTAACCATAGCGGGGATATCCGTAATGCCCGCAGCAACTGTGGCCGGCGTAGCCGGTCCGGAAGTAGCCGTGAACGTAGCCGGGACGGCTGTAGTGAACCGGCAGTGTCTCAAAGCTGGCGGCACCAAAGAACGCCTTGTGGTAGCTCGACGACTCGTACGGGTGGCCCTGGACGTGCATGTTCTCGTCGCCAGCGAACAAACCACCTGCCATGCAGGGGGTACAGGCAAGTCCGATAGCAAAAACGGTCGCGACAATCGCGGTCATCATGTGTCTCATTGAAAGTCTCCTGTTTCGAAATCGTCGCGGGGCAAGTCGTTCGCTGCCCACGCTCTAGTTTGCGGGGTACTGTTCCTGTCGCCACAAAAGGGGCACACTTAATGGACCTCATTACGGCAGTCCCGTTGTTAGAACCGCCCAGTTATTAGAACCAACGTCAGCAAGGAACCTGGTAAGGTGGAAACCTGATCCACATGACTCGCGGGTTGGTTACCGCGGTGGTGTTGCCGACGTGGTACTTTTGAAACATGGCCCCTACCTGGGTGTCGAGCAAACGCAACCGGTACTTTTTTCCAACATCCCCAGGGCTCCGCAGCCGGCACAATCGGACCACGTATCCCAACTGAACCGCCTGGCGACTCCCCGGCTGCTGCCAGGGCAAACAAGTACTGCCAGAACGAAGAACTCCGCACCGCGTCAGAGCCTTTTCCCGTATGCCGAACGTAACGACTCTGACGATTATGCCCGCCGCGTCTTTGCTGGCGTCGCCATCCGACAGTCTGCCGTGGGATGCCTCGGTCGCGTCGGAGCCGACATACACCATGCCCATCACACTTGCGGCCATGGCAGGCGTTCTGGCACTGACCGGTCTACTCTGGAGAAGTGGCCGCCTGCGTGGCACGACACTGCGTGCCCCGTGGTGCTGGGCCGTGGCGGCAATCATCTTGCTCGCGATGGTGGAAATCGGGACGTTAGCCTCGCTTTCGCCTGGCGATGACCGCGGCATTTCGCTGCTGCAATACGCGGCGGCCGTGGCAACGTTCTGCCCGATCATCGCTCTACTGGGAGCCAAGCGACCGCAAGATCGCGGCTGGCAACTGATCGTCAGTTCGCTTTGGGCGACGCTGATGGTGCCTGTGTTCTCATCGCTCTACTTCGCCGGCGGCAAACTCGAAGTCGATACGATCTGGTCCTGGTTCCTGGTCATCCTGCTCGTGATCGGGTTGGTGAACACGCTGCCTACGCGGTACTGGATGGCAGGCATGCTCGCGACAGTGGCTCAATTCCTCGCCATTGGGGAGTTCCTGCCGCTTATTTCCACGTGGTTTGAATCAGAGCATCTTGGGCAACTCAACACCGAAGGCCTGCGTGGGCCGATCGTGCTCGGACTGCTGGCGACCGCGATCGCGTCGGTTCACCTAAGTTCGCTCGGACGCAGCCAGCCGACGGCAGACAACAGAAGTGGAGATACCGGCCGGCTCGCAGACCTGTCTCGGCTGTGGCTCGATTTCCGTGACGATTTTGGCACGATTTGGGGACTGCGGATCGCCGAACGAATCAATACCAGTGCTACCAGGTATGATTGGAAGGTAACGCTCCGCTGGCATGGATTTGAACAATGGCGGCATGAGCAGCCGACGGCCACAGTGACCGAAGGTGACAACCCGGCTCCCGACGAACCCGTGGATCGAGAGGTATCGGGAGAAACACTTCGAGCCATCGAGTCAAGTATGCGGGTTCTGCTCAGGCGATTCGTCTCACCGGAATGGATTGACGAACGACTCGACGGCCCAACCACTTCCTGAAAAACAGTCGGCCTGCCGAAAATCAGAGCACTAGAACGCATTAAGGTTTTGCTCGCATGTACCAAATCATCAACTTGCTACTGCAGCCGTACTTCTTGCTAATCTTCGTGCTCGGCCTGCTCGTGTTCTCGCTATGGAGAAGGGGTGAGGTAGGCCGCCGTCGCAAAAGACTGTTCGCGGTCTCCATCGCCGTGCTGTATTTGGGAAGCACACCAGCGGTCACCTACTTCCTGCTCGGCTCACTGGAATGGGATTACCCTCCGACAACGGAGCGGCCAGAGAACGTCGACGCGATTGTCATTCTTTCTGCCGGCATTTATCCTCCCGACGCAATTCGTCCCACCGCCGTGCTGGGCGAACGTAGCGTGACCCGCTGTATCCGCGGTGCCGAGTTATTTGAGGCAGGCGAGCCAATCCCGGTCGTACTCTCCGGCGGCAAGGTCGATCCTAATCGGCTGGGCCCCACGCTGGCTGACGCCATGGCGGACCTGTTCCGTGAGCGATTCGGCATCGACGACAAGCACCTGCTGATCGAGTCGAACTCTCGCACCACCTACGAGAACGCCGTCGAGTCTTGCCGCCTGCTTAAAGAAAAAGGTCTCAATCGAATCGCCCTGGTGACGGATGCCACCCACTTGCATCGCAGCACGCTCTGCTTTCGCAAGCAAGGAATCGAAGTCGTACCGGTTGGTTGTGGCTATCGGGCGACTGACTTTCGCTGGGAGCTGGACGCTTTTCTCCCCAACCCTCAGGACGCGGCCTACAACCAAGCTGCATTCCACGAATACCTCGGCCTCCTGTGGTACTGGCTCAAGGGCCGTATCTAACGCCTAATGGCCGCTGCGCGTTCCTGCCAACGCGAATTTGAAAGGCCAAATAACATCTGCCGCTGATCGGCTGACACCCTCACCTTATAATTAACAGTTGCAATACCTGCGCACGCGCCCGTTGCCGGCGTTGGTCGGTCATCCGAGCCCCTAATCGTGTCTCATGCCAGAAGCACCAGATCCTGGATCGCAGAATGGACCTCGCCGTGTCGACTTAACCGGTCGACAACTGGGCGACTACGAAGTACTGCACCAACTTGGCTCCGGTGCCATGGCCGAGGTCTATCTGGCCGAGCAGCTGTCGCTCGGCCGCAAGGTCGCGCTCAAGGTGCTCCGTGCGGAACTCGCCACCGACGCCACCTACTTGCAGCGCTTTGAACTGGAAGCTCGTGCCGCCGCATCTCTAGTGCATGGTTCGATCGTGCAGATCTACGAAGTCGGCTGTCTCGACGGGGTTCACTTCATCGCCCAAGAGTACGTATCGGGACAAAATCTCGCCGAGCTCTTGCGTCGCAAAGGAACGCTTCCCGTCGAGGACGCCGTCAACATCATGCGACAGGTGGCCGTCGCGCTCGACAAGGCGAACGAACAGGGCATCGTCCACCGCGACATCAAGCCTGACAACCTCATGCTCTCGACGAGCGGCGAAGTAAAGGTTGCCGACTTTGGCCTGGCCCGCGTTTCCGAAGGGAGTGAAAAGCAAAAGCTAACCCAGATCGGCATCACGATGGGTTCCCCGCTTTACATGAGCCCGGAGCAGGCGGAAGGGAGACCGCTCGACACGCGAAGCGACATCTACTCGTTCGGGGCAACCTGTTTTGAGATGCTCAGCGGCCGCCCACCGTTTGAGGGCGAGACGGCGCTCAGCGTTGCGGTGCAACACGTAAAATCGCCGCCGCCGAGACTGGAAACTCTGCGCCCCGACCTGCCAATCGATCTCTGCCGCATCGTCCACCAGATGCTCGCCAAGAATCCTGCCGAACGCCAGGCAAACGGTGCGGCGCTGTTGCGTGGCCTTCGCTCGCTCAACCAAGAACAGCCGGACACGACGCGTCCTC
The DNA here is from genome assembly GCA_964385715.1 of uncultured Planctomycetaceae bacterium. Lineage (GTDB taxonomy): Bacteria > Planctomycetota > Planctomycetia > Pirellulales > UBA7805 > MB-PLM-2. The sequence goes on along the minus strand of CAYLRE010000072.1, from coordinate 12,125 downwards.
CCATACAAACGGCCGCCACGCAGTCGCTTGACAATGCGAATACCGCCGAGGCTATTGCCTTGGCGAAAGCCCGTCAGGCGGCAACGCAACATCTCGCACTAGTCATGCAACAAGAGCAGGATGAGCAGCCGTTCTATCGCCACCCATTCTTTCTCCTCGCCGCGGTCAGCGGGTTGATCGTCGGCGGGCTCCTGGCGTGGCCGTCAGACGAACCATCTCTGCTCGAAGTCCAACCCGCGGCAGACAACCAGGTCGAACGTATGGCCAACGCCCGCACTCAATATTTGTTTGCCTTACAAGCGGACACAGAAACAGCCATGCTGGCCGTCGAGGAGCACTTCCCAGAGAATCAGCACTACGTTGTGCTTGCCGACAAACAGCTGGCTAGCCGTTACCTGGAAGAGAACCGTCTGGCCGAAGCAGAAGCGATCTTCGACGAGTTCGCCCAGCGCGGTGATCGCGATTTCAGGGCTTACGGTCAGGCCGGCCAGTACGTGGTCCAAGTGATTCGCGAAGATCGAGCAGCGGCGGCCGCCCCACTGGCCAAACTGATGCAGGGTGGGGCAGGGGAGCCGACCGGCCTCAAGCGGTTGGCCAAGTTCGATCCGGCCATGGCACGCCGCGTCGCCCAGATCATGCGATTGCATCGTCGCGAGGTGGAGGGAAGCAACAACGCGGAGATCGACGCTTGGCTGGAGCGAGTTTTGAGCGAGAGCAGCGAATAGCCGCAACCAGGCAGAAATTGCCCGCTGATCCCACAGGTTGAACCACCCCCACCAGTCGAACTACTTCGCCACAATCTGCCCCGCGGGCAAGGACTTGGCGCCGATTGACAATCGCCCCCTCACTTCGCTAAAAACTAACGTTCGCGAATCGGTCAGACCGATGGATTACTAAGCGGTTGTGAACTTGGCGGCTACGCCGTGAACGTTTCAGCCGCAATGAGTGTCTCTTCTGCTGGCTGCAATTCGCACCACAGAGCGAGCGGAGTATCATCACTCGCCCAGCACGCCCCCTTCGTCTAGTGGCCCAGGACATTGGATTCTCAGTCCAAAGACAGGGGTTCGACTCCCCTAGGGGGTGCTATTGCGGTTTCAGTAACCATCGGGAGGCCAACGGCTTGCGTCGTAACTCCCGATGGTTTCTTTGTTTCCTGCGAGTCCGTGCGACTGGCCGCTGAATTCTGCGGCGCTGGTTTTGGCACGTTGTGACACGTTGTAGCGCCGGTTTTGGCACGCTGGGCTTGCTCGAAGTGGGAATCGGTCACTTGCAGGTAGTGTTTGCTGGCGACCTTCTCGCTGTTGCCGAGCCAAGCGGTAACGACATGCAACGGAAACTCGTTGGCAAGTTCCGTCTCGCGTGAGGCCCTGAGGTTCTGAAACAGCCGCTCCCACGGCTCGATCCCGGCCCGTTTCAGAATCCTCTCAAACTGCGTCCGAAGATTCGCATTCCGTTGGCGATACTTCGTGATGACGTACAAGGCCCCTTCTTCCGCTTCCTCGAACGCTCGCTCCAGCAGTGGGCGCAATTCGGGAAAGAGCGGAGTGACACGATACGCCTTGCCAAGTTTCGTCGTCTTGGGTGACGGAACCGTAATGCGTGCCTGTTCCCAATCAACATCGGCCCACGTCAACGCCAAGACTTCGCTGGGGCAACGAAGACCGCCGTACCGAGCCAGGGCGATAATCAACTTCCACTGGATATCCGGGGCACACTCAATGGCCCGGTCAATCGTGTGCTGTTCAATGAACCGCTTGCGGCTCTCGTTTTCCTCGCCGCCGGCTCTCAGGTGGTGGAATGGATTCGACCGCACCAATCCCTTGCGCTTGGCCATCAGAAGGAAGTGCTTGGCGTGCTTCACAGCTTTGCTGATCGTCGCCTCGCTGTACTTTTGGTTGACAAGCCATTGCCGCCAATCGTCGGCTTCCCCCGTCGTGACGTCGTGTAGCGGCTTCTCGGCCTCAAAGTAGTCAACCAACTTCTGCCGGCTGTTGTTGAAGTTGCGCACCGTGCTCTCGCTCACGTCCTCCCGGCTCTGAATATACGACTCGATGAATGCTCCGAGCGTACTGCGCTCGCGAGGACGGCAGAGTCCCACCTTTGACAAGCGTTCTACCACCTTGTCCGTTGCTTCATCCTGAAGCCAGACCTGCGTCTTTGCGGGAATCGTGGTGCCATGTTTGGCAGCGTCAACCAAATTCTCAATATGGCTCGCTACGTCACTGGCGTGACTGTTACTAATCCGGCCAAGCCAGATCGAATGCCGCTTGCCGGCCGGATCGTAAAACTGAATCCGATAGCGCCATTTGCCCTTGCTGTCCTTTTGTCGTTGAACACCTGCCATCCGTCGCTTTCCTTTCTTGTCGGACTCGTACAAAGCTTTTTTGACTTGCCTATAGGCAGAAAACCTCCTGAATCCATTCATCGTGATCAAACGGACCATGGATTGATTGAAAGCAGCCACGACTTTCCGCGATGTCTCGCTTCAGATTTGTCGCAACCCAATTGACGGTGCAAATTACCCGATCCGTTTCGAATATCACTCCCTTGATAATTCCAAGATGCATGATCCTGATTCCGGTTTGTCCTTTGCCTTTCATTCTCTTGATGGCGATACGATGCTCAGGTTTCATTCCAGCGGCTTTCTCGGGCTGGTGCCCCTTCTTCCAACCCAGCATCCAGATCCCTTGCTCGATCCACTTCTTATCTTGGTGTTCGGTTCCGCCCCAGGATGCACCTACAAGCCAGTACTTGCTCATTTGATTCTCTCCTAAATGCAATGTGATTCGTAGTTCAAGGAGTTCGCCCAGGGCATTCATCGCTTCCATCGAAAGGCCGCGATGCCCGTTGTAGAACTTCGCCAGTGCGCTTTCGTCAATACCGGTTTGCTTGGCGATTTCGTATCGCGACAGCCCGCATTCGTCGATTGCTTGCCGCAGTTGGTCGGTCAGTTGCTTAGGTCGTTTCTTTGCCATGTGGGAATCACACGTGATACTGCCCCTTATGTCCAGTATCGGGCGGTTTTATTTTCGGCGTCACGCCCAGCCGGCCAAACTCGGCGACGACTGCCGCCTCGACAGCGGGCAGGTGCTCTGCGGTCGTCAGGATCGCGTCGTGAATCGTGACGATTGGGATCGACGGATCGGTCAGTAGCGACCCTGCCGCTCCATCGATCATTAGTCGTGACTCCAATCGCTGGCAGTCGCGGGCCAAGTTCTGGTAGCAGTCGCTCTTGGCGTCGAGGATGTAATCCGCCAGTGCTGGCCATTCGGTCCCTACAACATCAAACAACGGCATTCGCGTGGTGGTGGCAACGTCGGCGAACAGCATGACCAGGAACTGTCGTTTCACGTCCTTACGCGTCAATGGTCGGTCTGTCGCGTATCGGTGCCACCGATCCGACGGGATACAATCGCGCAGCGTCAGCCAGCCACGGCAACGCCGCTCCAGGCACTCGTACAGTTCGCCACGCTCGCACAGTTCGATGTAATTTTTGAGATTTTGATCAGTCAAGAATGCGCCACATATGGAATAGGGGTTGGTTTGGCGGTTAGTTGTTGTGGTGGTGGGTTGGGTTTGTGGGTTGTGTCTGTTGTTGTTGTGTGTGGCTATTAGGCCCAAGATGAGTGGCTGGCAGTTTGCAATGTCTAACTCGAATAGCCGTTCACCGTCCACGCTCAATCGACTCCGTACTGCTCGTTTCAATCCAGTGAACGTAGAGTGAAACCGTCCGTACTGGCAGCGTGTGGCGTAAAACAATCCACGCCGGATTTGGGCTGCGCAGTATCCGTCCCAACCGTTCACCGATCCCGTCAGCCGAACCCGCGCGAATTGCTCCACCAGCAATTGCCCAACGTCATCGGTCTCGTCGATGCGAATTCTCGATATGGTGGAACGAGTACAGCACAGAGCGTACGGTTCGGTTTTCGTTTGTCGGTAACGCTTCGCTAGCCGATAACTCTTGCAGAATCGGCCGACGGAATATCGGTCATTCACTTCGATGTAGCCAGCGTTGACGGCTTCGTGGATCGCTGCTTTGTAGCGCGAACCAAGGATTTCCCGCCATTGCCTTGAGTGCATCGAGATCCAGAATCCGTCCCTCCGTTCGGTCGTGGTTGCCGTGGCTGCCTGCAACTCAGCCAGTAAGATAGCCACTTTGTCATTAGTCGGGTGTGTCCCGTGGGGTACGTCGAGGATCATTCTTCATCCCCTTCCCACTGCATGTCACGCAGCGCGTCGTGTGTCGTATTGCGCACGCCGTCGAGGAAAACGGCATCGTCCGCCTCGGCGTCGACTTCGGCGTTGTACAAATCAGAGTCGAGGACGGATTCAATCGCTTCGGTGACGATGGATTGCAGGTCAACCGGGTCCAACGCTTCCAATTCAAAGACCGCATTACTACCATGCTGCTCCACGAATCGTCGGTAGTTGGTTGATTTTTCCTTCGCGGTCATGACTGGCAGCAGATCGTATTCCTCCACTTGCTCGCTCGTCAGCGCGGCTTTGATCGGATGGACATCTTCGATTCCGAAGTCATCTCGCATCGACCGCGCAAACGAATGAGCGATCTCATCTCCGTCCGGGTCGAAGTCCGAAACGAATACGAGAATCAGCTTGTCCTTGCCCGACTTAAGGTAACGCTGCGCGATTGCATGCCGCGGGGGCAGGCTGCAGTACCCGCGTCCACTGGTAAGCGGTATGGTGAATGCGCCGGCCACGCTCCGCAGGATCGGTTCCACCGTGTTTTTTTCACAAATGAGTTCGATGTGGTGCGGCTGCGACTGCATCAAATCGCGATAGTATCCTTTCAGAAAATTGTCGAGTTCTGTGCGAACGAAACGGCGCGGACCGGGATATACGCTCCACGTCGTCACAGGCCGCGTTGCATCGGCGATTGCCTTGAAAGGCAACTCTCCGGTGAGCCGCGCCCGCGTCAACAAGTCAACCAGCGCTCGGTATGAATTCTTCGTATTTGCGTAGCGAGACTGCGGTTTACTCGCGTGGATCAATGGCGGGTTGTTCAGCAGGGCGTAATGAATCGCGCGGTCGAACAACGGCCAGAATTTCCGCCGATCCTTGATGACCTTGAGAATCGCCGCAAGCATGGGTTGCTTAGCACGACTGATTGCTGCCCGCCGTTTCCTACCACGAATCTGGAATGGCTCGGCCTCGACGACCGAAAGACTGTCGCGATATTCGCTCAGCGCGCGATGTGATTCGGTCGGATTCGCGTTAATCAGTTCTTCGCGCAGCTTGACGGCCAAACTCTTGTCGCGCTGTCGATTGTGTTCGCGCAGCAGCACGACAAATCGGTCGATATCGTCGTCGCGACGCATCGAGACCCGACGAATTGGAACATACTCAATTTCGCCAATTTTGAGGCGGCGTATCGCCGGTGGCCGCTGAGAATGTACCCGTCCGCGGTGACCGTCAGTGGCTCGCGCAGGCCGTGTTCGGTGATGCTCTGAGCCAACTCGATGATTTCCTGGTCGGTCGGATCGATGACCCCGTAAATCGCGTCGTTTTCGGGGCTGGGACGGATTTCAATGAGAGCGACGGTCAGAATGGAGTCATGATCATGATCGAATTCCTCCACACGTTTCCCGTTCCGCTTGGCGCGCGGCACACCTTGCTTGCCGTTTTTTGGCGTCCTCTTTTTGTCGCCACGCTTAGGGCCTTTCTTACGCACGCTCATCGCGACCCCCTCCTTTCTCGGCTTCTGCCTGCCGGCTCAGCCAAGCTTGCAGTTCGGCCACGGGATACAGCACGGATTGCCGTTTGCCGTGACCAATCCGAAGGCAAGGAATCGGGCCTCTCGGGGCAGTCAGCCCCCAAAGGGTCCGGGGTGATATGCCTAGCGCGGTCGCCGCGTCACGAGGCCGCAGGGCTAGGGATTCAACAGATTGCGTTTCCATCGTCGATTGCTCCGTATGACGCTCGCCGCGAAGTGCGGCTTGCATGTGGAGCAAAATGACATAGCGACACTGTGGTCAATTTGGGAGCGACGGTGGCCCGACAAATGTCAGGCCGTACAGATTCGCGTTTTTCGGCAGTGCAACGCGTAGAAAAGTTTTGGGCCGACATTGGGCTGACAACCGTCAGTCAGCGTTCGACCTCTCGTACTCTTTTGCCAAGTCACGAATCCCCTGAAAGTCCGCGCGACAAAGATACTTCGGACTGTTGGGAACAGGATCGCTAACCTCGATCCATTTGTCATCGCCAAGCTTGATTCGCTTCCGCTCCAATTGCTTGAGGAATGCGTCTCGTCGGGTAGGATCAACACCCAGAGCGTCGGCAAGGTCTTTCCCGCCCAAGAAACCAGTCGGCAAATCAGGCACCACGGGTGCAAGGCACGAGGCCAGGATCGTTCTCACGTACTCGGCCGTCTTGCGCGTGGCCCCAGGATCACATGATCGCTCTGCCGCATCTCCAGGCTCGTGGATTAACGGCCTCAGCGCCTCGTCGATTTCATCCGCCACAAGAGCCTCTCCCGCCTTTCGGAGACGGACAGCCGCTTGGCGTGACGATTCCAGCCATCCGCCGCGAGCCCAGAACGCGAAGGCTTCTTGCCCTGCATCGCTAGTTGGCACCTCCACTTCCTCCAGTTCCAAGTCGGCGAGAATCCCCTCTCGTTCTTTGTCAGTAAGCGGTTTCCCTTGCCGCTCGTCGAGCGGTTCGTCTGGTCGTCTCTTTCGTCTCAGCTTCGTGGCGTAAACAAGAGCCATGTATTGTGTATTTGTCAGACGAGGGGGCTTTCTCAGCCCCCCTGGAGGCGTCCAACCGGCATCCAACAAGCGGTACCGTTTGTCCGCTTCCTCCCTAGCGTTCTCTCGCTTGTTGTTCTCTTCCAAAAAGTAGTCAATGTCATCAACCGCGCGCTCAAGATGTGGACGGATCGCTGCCAGTTCCTGTGGTTGCATAAGAAATTCGCCTTTCCTTCGGTCGGGCCGCCCCCTAGCGCGACGATGCGAAAGGCGAAAAGCACTCATCGCGCCAGAGGCCGCTTAGCCGCCGGTTTGCAACCCGGTCGACCGTCCCGAATTTCTCTAATTCTCGCGTTTCCGCTGCTTCGTACAAGCGCCTCGCGGGCGCGTGTGCGAGAGACAAGTTTTGCCCTCTTTCCCTCGCCCTACGGACATCCCCCGGCAGTCGCTTACCGCGTCCCCCGCCGTACATTTACGGCGGTCCTCCCGTTACTCGTTGCCCGCTTAACTGACATTTAGGCCGTAAACGTCAGTTCGTGGGTCGTAGGTGTACCACCACATTCATAGCCCACCAAAAACGAACAAAAATGGCCCCTCGGTACAGACGGATATACGTATGGTACCGTCACGACACCCCCGGGGGTCCGGTTTGGATTCCGGTTCCCTCACCCGGAAGCCGCTCAGGTCGCCCTCATACACGCAGCGATGGCCCAGGCCGTAACCTGCCGAGGTCGGCAACACCTCGGCACTTTGGCGGTGGCGAGAATCGGCCTCGGTCGCCATCACCGACGCGGCGAAATCAAGGGGCAGGTAGCCGAACCTTCGCGCATGAAAAAACCTCGCCGTGATGGCAAGGCTTTATGGTTTATTACATCGGCATTCACAGAATGCCCTGCGAATGTTTCCTTGCCTCAGGCTCGCTTCCGTCGCCAGCCGTACAAGCCGAGAGCGAGCAGGCCGAATGCAGCCATCACGTAGGTCGCCGGCTCGGGGACCGGCGAACCGCCCGAACGAACTGCCCAGGTGCCGTAAACCGAGGTAGAACTCGTTTGCGAGAACTGGCCTCCATCACTCATGACGAATACCAACTTATCAATAGCGACGTCACCCGTGTCCTCCACGTAGTAGTGGGGCTGAATGCCAGTAAATGTAATGCCATCGACCGATATTTGGGTTCCGGTCTTGTCTTCAAGAAAACCGCCATTGAAGTTGTGCCTAAACATCCAATGAAACTCGTTGTCGAGGGAGGCGGGAGTAGGAGCAAGGCCACCTTCAGCGAACCCGTCACCGTTGACGTAGTCCCATGATATCTACTGCGTTGGGATCCAATGGGGAGTTCTATTAACCGTCGTTTCGATTGACATTCTGTCCGGCCGGCGACTACTCTCGTTCACGGACTGCCCGTTGCGACCACCTCATGCCACCGCGGTGCGGGGCGAGTTGGTGATTCACTTCGTCGCGTAGTAGTGGCAAAAGTGTCAACCGAGCGCCCGTGGCCGATAAGTGAAAACCATCACGATAGAGCGTCTGGCCATTGATCTCCACGACATATCGCTTGCCAGTGGGATCGAGGAATCTTGGACGAGGATCGATGACACGGCCGCCAAGGGCCTCGATCTGCTTCAAGGTTTCGGAGTTCATCGGACCAAGACCAGCTTGCTGGGACGGCGTCTTACAACGCGAGTGAACATGATCCCGTGATGAAAGTGGTTGCGCCAAAGCGCGTGGCACGTCGAATGAATGAAAGGGTGCCGTCAACAGAATCCATGGCCTCGCCCCATTGTCGACCAATTCGCGGGCCGTCGCGAGCAACGCCGCATTAAAGGCCAACCGATCGAAGTTCTCGTGCGCCGTATATCCGTGCCAGGCTGCGACCAAAAAAACATCGGAGATTTTCTGTTCGTGAACGTGCGCGAGCACCGCCTCGTTGTACGCGAGCGAGTGCTTGCCCAATCCCCACCGCGTCTCGGAATACCAATCTTTCACAGGCACCGTCGAAGAGTGCGTCGCCGCCTGGGCGGCGATGCCTCGTTCCTGGAAGAAAGCGTCGAAAGCTGCCAACGCGGCCATGGCGTGACTGTCCCCCCAAACCAATGCCTGTGGGCGAAGCCCCGAAGAACGGTCGCCGATCGACACGAGCCGGCCGGCGCGAATATCGGCAGTCGACAACTCGTGAATGTAACTCATGTCTGCGCTGGCCTCAGCGATGGCGCGTGCCGCGGGCGAGAGACGCTGGGGAATACCTTTGGTTACCATGAATAGCAAACTCGCCGCGATGATCGTCCCAGTTCCCCAGCCCGTCCAGGCGAAGACGGCCCGGCGGCTTGTGGCCAGCTGTCGCAATCGAAACGGCGTCTCGATGAACTTCCAGGAAAGGACGGCAATCGCGAAGGAGACCATGACGAGAAATAGGCTGTAGCCCCATTCAAGCGGAGCCAGCGAACGATATTTGCCAAATGCCAACAGAGGCCAATGCCACAAGTAGAGAGAGTAGGAGATTAGTCCTACAAAAACGAGCGGTCGAATCGACAGCAATCGGCCGATCATTGTCGTTCCCGCCCCGTGACACCAAATGATGAGCGCGGTGCCCAGGCAAGGTGGAACCGCGGCCCAGCCTGGAAAGGGTGTCGCCCGCGTATAAAGCAAAGCGGGAGCGAGGATCAGTAGGAGTCCGGCAGCGGAGAGAAACTCTCTGAGTGGGCGACGTGTCAACCAAGTTGCGATGGGCAACAACGCCAGTAGCGAACCAAGTAGCAGTTCCCAAGCGCGTGTGTGCAGAAGGTAGTACGTCGCGCGACCTTCGCCGCGACCTATCTCGGACGAAAGGGCGACGCCATAGACGCTCATCGCCAGACTACTGAAACCCACGACAACCAACACGTTGATCGCCGTCTTACGGTCGCCATCTCGGGTGAATCGAACCAAGGCCCACAACAACAACGGAGCAAGAAGATAAAACTGCTCCTCGACGGCTAGCGACCAGGTGTGCAGCAGCGGCTTTTCTTCTGCCATGCTGGTGAAGTAGCCGAAGTCGCCGCAGTAGTGAAAATTGGCGCCGAGGATGGCTTGGGACGAGGCCGCCTGTCCGAGATTTTCCAGGTCCTGGGGAAGCAGCAGGAAGCAGCCGGCGATCAATGTAGCTACCGTTACAACGACCAGGGCCGGCACGATTCGCCTGGCTCGTCGTACCCAGAAATCAGTGAACGAGAAATTGCCAGCTTCCAGGTCTCTCCAGATCAATGACGTGACGAGAAATCCGGAGATTACAAAGAAGACGTCAACGCCGATGAAGCCGCCGGCGAAGCAGATGCCGGCGTGGTACAGGACGATCGTTAGCACCGCCACCGCCCGGAGCCCATCGATTTCTGGTCGGTATACTAGTTTCCCGCGGTGTGCCATCGCCTGATGTCCGTGTATCGAGGAGGTATTCAACTCGGACGCGCTGTTTCGGGTGCGGCAGGGTATCGGCTGCGGGAGCCGGCTGTCAATGCCGCTTGGACGCACCGGGCAATACTGCTGGCTCCTCAGCCAGCGTTGCTGACGCTAAGGCTTACGCGAGCGTGGGTAATCTGCTCCGACACGATAGACCTCAGGGTTACTGTAGAAATGCCGTTCGCCGCGTGGGTGCGATACACCTCGGAGCTATTTGATTAGCCAAAACCTGCTGAGGTCGCCATCACCTCGGCAGAGCAGCTGAGTGCCGGTAGCGGCCGAGGTCGATATGATCGCCGCAGCGAAGGCGAGCGACGAAAAGACCGGTCCCACGGCACTTTCGAAGCTAGGCGGGCACCATTTGTTCGAATGGCGAGGCGTCTGCTGCTCACCGAAGAGGTCGAGACCGGGACTGTGACTATCGACTTCGTCCACGACTCGATTGATATACTTCGAAATCCTTCCGGCTCCTACAATGCGGACGGAAAGGTTTTGGGCCAACGGATGGAATCAAGGATGACCTCGAAGCTTCGCGAAATTCGCCGAGATTTTCGCCGACTGGCACGCCTGGGCTGTGCCAATCTTTTCTTGCCCGAGCGTCCGCCGACCAGTTCGCAAACGGTGCGGGAGTGGTTGTCGACGGCCGCGGGCGCAGAGGCCAGCCTTTGCCCGGTTGCCCCGGCCGAGCCGGCGCGGCGCAACATCGTCGACATCGTCGAGCCGGGTGGCGGCCCGCCGGGGAAGACGGTCGGGCCAGACATGCTGCCCGAGTCGTATGTCCTGACCATACCCGAGGGGCGAGTCGTCGGTCGGGACGGCGTCATTGTGACCCCGGACGACGTGATCTTGAGCGACCTGTCGCTGGACTTCATGGCGTATTCTCGCCGCGTCGGGAAGCAACGCTTGACGTGTAGCGGCAATATTCCGCGGGCCACTTATCAGCCAACGCGGATCGCGGTGCTGTCGTCGCAATGTTACCGCAACTACTCGCACTACTTATTTCAGATTCTTCCTCGGCTGGATGTATTGAATCGTAGCGGGGTGGAGGTCGACCACTACGTATTGAACCTCGACCGGTCGTATCATCGTCAGCTTGCTGAATTAACGGGCATCGACCTGGCGAAGGTCATTAGCCCCGGCCGGTTTGCACACATCCGCGCGAAGACGCTCGTCGTGCCGTCGGTGACGCAGCACAACTGGCTCACCACCAGCGGCGTGGAGTTTCTGCGGTCGATGCGCGATCGGCTTCCGTTGAGCAATCTCCCGGACTCTGCGACATTGCCGTCGAGGATTTACATAAGTCGAGCGAAAACCAGGACGCGGCGACTGGCGAATGAGAAAGAGTTCGTCGGCCTTCTGGAGAAGCGTAGGTTCGCGCGAGTCTTCCTCGAAGACCTGACCGTGGGGCAACAGATCCAATTGCTGGGCAACGCCGAATTTGTGATCGGGCAGCATGGCGCGGGGATGGCGAACCTGATCTTCTGCAATCCGGGGACGAGAGTCATTGAGATCTTTTCGCCGGAACTGATCGACGTGGCATTCGCATTCCTGAGCTGCCAGGCGGACCTCGACTACGAAGCTTATGTGGGGCAAATGGCCGATTGGCGAAGCAGATGCCTAAAGGTCCATTCACGCGGAATGTATCGCATCTCGGCGGATATGATCGACGACGCGATCCATAGCCATAACTCGCTGGCCCGTGAAGACAAGTCAGCGGAGCCCGGCATGCGCAGGCGTTTGGCGTCGTGATACGACGAGTTGCAGGAGTCGCGAGCGCGGCAGCAGGTCGAAGCTAGAGTCCGGGTGGAAGCTAGGCGGCTTGCTTACTCACCGCTGGGCGCCGTTTCGGCGGCCTTTGCACCAGCGGAAGAATGTGGATAGCGGTTGTGACTCGCGGATGTTCCTGCTGTCGCTGAAGCCGGCGAACGATTGGCGGACAGACGTACTTAAGTAATCCACTGCATTGAGCTCCCACGCGTCCCCAGCAGC
>CAYLRE010000071.1:0-18184 GCA_964385715.1 uncultured Planctomycetaceae bacterium | reverse complement strand
GGTGGCGCACCAAGACGCGAAACTAATAAGTCGACGGGCGACAGTCCGATCTAATGGGTGAAGTCTTGGAATCCACGTTGGGCATGGACGCGCCCCCCCGTTCGCATATCTGGCTTCGCTTGTTTGTGTTGGCTCGCGTGTCGATCGTTCGCTAAGAGTAGCGACGGCACAGGTGCTCGCACAGATGAAAGAGCGAACGCACCGATTGATTCACCACTGATCCAAAAGTCCGCGCCCCGTTGGAACCCTATGTTTGAAGAGCGGAACGTAAAACTCGATCTGTTTGCGCTCGTCCTGCTGGGCGTGACGATCTTCATGACGCTCGCCCTGGTTAGCTACAACCGGGCCGATGCAACATCCGCTGGCGCGGAAGGGGTGCTCGTCTACCCTGCGCCCGGCGCGACGGCCAACATCTGCGGCCGCGCCGGTGCCTGGTTGTCCGACGCGATGTTGCGCATGCTCGGCATTGGGGCCTACTATGTCGTCGTGTCGCTGGCGATTCTTACCACGCTGCTGCTAACCCGCCGCGAAATCACCTTCCCCAAGATGCGGGCGATTGGTTGGTTCGTGACGTTGTGCGGATTCGCGACCTTGGGTGGAATGTTGATTCCCGACCTGGCTCCACGGCTGTGGCGTGGTCCTGTGATCGGTCCCGGAGGTGTGCTCGGTACGGCGGGCCGAACGATCTTGGAAATGCACTTCGCCACCGTCGGTGCGTACATTCTCACGCTCAGCGTGATTGTCGGAGGGCTACTGCTCTGCACCGACTACGTTTTGCTACGACTCGGTTGGTGGTGTGTTGCCAAGCCGGCGGTGGGGGTTGCCCGCACCGGACGAGCGGTCGTGTCGCGTCGTCTACGTGAGAAATACGGCTACGATGAGGAAGGCGAGTACGAAGAGGAAGAGGCCGAGTACGAGGAAGACGAAGAGGCGGAAGAGGAAGAAGAGAGCGAAGTCGCGGTGAAGATCCTCGGTCGTCGCATGGAGAAGGGGGCCGACGAAGAGGAAGCCGCCGACGAAGAGCACGAAGAAGAGGAAGTCGACGAGTACGAAGAGGACGAGGAAGAAGACGAAGAGGAAGCGTCCGCCGAAGAAGACGAGGCCGCGGAAGAGGAATCCGACGAGACCGAGAAGAAGGGGGTCGGCGGGCGGATCAAGGCGGCGCTGCGCATCAAGGCACCCAAGAAGACCGAACGGGACGAAGTTCTTGAGTCGCTCGACGCCGCTCACAACAACGATTCGGTCGCCGACTACAAGTTGCCGAGCCTGGACCTGCTGCTCGAATCGGAGCAGATGCACTTCGAGTCGCACGAAAAGGATGTCCGCAACAAGGCTCGCATCCTGGAAAAAACATTCCGCAACTTCGGGCTCAACGTCCGCGTGGTCGAAGTCGAAACCGGACCGGTCATTGCCCAATACGAGATTGAACTCGAAGCCGGTCTGCGGCTCTCGAAGATCACCGGTCTGGCCGACGACCTGGCGATCGCCCTGCGCGTGCCGAGCGTGCGTATCGTGGCTCCCATCCCCGGCAAGAACACCGTCGGTATCGAAGTTCCGAACACCGAACGACAGCTGGTTCGGCTGCGTGAGGTAATGGAAGAAGATACGTCCAAGTCGCGGAAAATGAAGATCCCGCTCTTCTTGGGCAAGGATGTTTCCGGCGTGCCGATGTCGGTCGACTTAGCGTCGCTACCTCACTTGCTGATCGCGGGCCGTACCGGTACCGGTAAGAGTGTCTGCCTGAACTCGATCATCACCTCGATCATCATGACGAAGCGTCCGGACGAGGTGCGGATGTTGATGATCGATCCCAAGATGGTCGAACTTGGCCCCTATAAGCGGCTGCCACACTTGATGCATCCGGTCGTAACCGACATGCGCAAGGCCGAGGCGATTCTCGGTTGGGCGGTCGAAAAGATGGAAGAACGCTACTCGCTGCTGGCCCGAGCTGGCGTGCGACACGTCAGCGTCTACAACCAGTTGGGCGATGAAGAGCTGCAAGAGCGTCTTCAGCCGGAGACGGAAGAAGAATGGGAGAACACGCCGCGACACCTACCGTTCATCGTGATCATTGCCGACGAAATGGCGGACCTCATGATGACCGCGGCCAAGGAAGTCGAGCAGCACATCATCCGTTTGGCACAGAAGAGCCGTGCGGTTGGTATCCACTTGGTGCTGGCCACGCAAAAGCCGACTGTCGACGTTATCACCGGTTTGATCAAATCGAACTTGCCTGCCCGTATCGCCTTCCAGGTAGCGAGCCGCACCGACAGCCGCGTGGTGCTCGATGAGATGGGAGCCGACAAGCTGCTCGGCAACGGCGATATGTTGTTCCTCTGGCCTGGAACGAGCTCGCTGTTACGGGCACAAGGTACGTTCCTGACCGACGACGAGATCAACGCCGTGGTCGACAGTGTCGCGTCGACGGAACAGCAGTTCGTACATGAACTGGTACAGCTCAAGCCGGCCGGTGCCGAAGAAGGGGGCGCCGATCGCTTCAAGAATCGCGACGAGCTTTACGAGAGCGCCATCGAGGTGGTCGTCCGCGAAGGTCGCGGTAGCGTGTCGCTCTTGCAGCGAGCACTCGGAGTTGGCTACGGACGCGGGGCACGCCTGATCGACTTCATGGCAGAGGACGGTATCGTCGGTGCCTACAACGGATCGCAAGCTCGTGAAGTGCTTGTTACACCCGAACAATGGGCAGAGATGAACGGCGAAGAGGAGGCTCCTGCCCCGACTCCGCCACGACGCAACAAGGTGACACTGGCGGCCACCACAACCGAGACGGACGAAGACGAAGAGGAAGACGAGCAGGCGGAGTGGGGCGCCGCGACCGGCGGTGGTGCCGCACAAGATGAAGAGGTCGCTACAGAGGATAGCGACAAGGATGAAGAGGAAGTCGCCGCGGCCGAAGACACTGTCGACGAAGAAGAGGATGAGGAGTACGAAGAGGGCGAGTACGAGGAAGAAGAATACGACGAAGAGGAGTCGGCCGACTCAGAAGAAGACGAGGCGGGGGAAGAAGACGAACTCGAAGACGAAGAGGAAGACGAGGACGGCGAGTGGGAGTACGAGTACGTCTACGAAGATGAAGAAGACGAGTACGAGGAGGAAGAGGCCGACGAGTACGAGGACGGCGAGGAAGCCGAAGAGGATGATGAGCCCGGCGACAACACGCGGAAAGCGAAGAGTGCCTAGGCGTCTCGTTTTCTATTTTCTTGTCTAGGCATCATACCGAGGGGCATTTATTGCCGTCGCCTGCGGTGAGGTCGCAGGGCCACGAATCGTTGACACGCCTTCTGTCGGCAGGTATGCTCAGGGGCTCTGGTGACGGGAATAGGAGCATGGAATTGGCTCCCACCGAGATCCCGCCGCCTCCAGCACGAAATCTCAAATTTCCAAGCTTGGCACTTGTGCCGGAAGAATCGTCATGAAGTACGCCGCCCACCTTGTCGTCGATCAGATCCAGCGGAGCGTGGCTTGTCCATGCGACGTGGATATTAGCGGCGTCATTATTATTAGCGAGGTCCGGCCCTAGGGCGATTCGCGTGTTCGCGAAACATTCCAGCCCTGAGGCCGCCTGCGGTTTCAGGGCTTTTTTTATTTTCGGCCGCTCGCTCGCCGACAGCCGACAACACGATCCACAACCCATTCGCTTTTTTGCGTCGAAATCGATCATGGCACGAATTGAGATCTACGACACCACGCTTCGCGACGGCAGTCAAGGCGAAGGCGTCAACTTCTCGCTGCAAGACAAACTGCTGATCGCCCAGCGTCTCGACAAGGCAGGCGTCGACTACATCGAAGGCGGCTATCCGCTCTCCAATCAAAAGGACGCCCAGTTCTTTCGCGACGTGCGTGAGCTAGGGCTCAAGCACGCCAAGGTGGCCGCCTTTGGTATGACCCGTCGTCGCGGGGTCGAAGCCTCTGACGATCCCGGCATGAAAGCCCTGATCGATTCGCAGGCGGAAGTCATCACGTTGGTCGGCAAGACCTCCGACTTCCATGTGAAAGAGGTGCTCCGCGTCAGCGAAGAAGAAAACCTGGCGATGATCTCTGAAAGCGTCGCCTTCCTGGTCAGCCAGGGACGCGAAGTGATCTACGACGCCGAACACTTCTTCGACGGCTGGAAGTCGAATCCGGACTACGCCCGCCAAACGCTTCAAGCGGCCGCCGATGCCGGGGCACGCATGGCCGTGCTCTGCGATACCAACGGCGGATCGATGCCGGAGGAGATTGCCGAGCTAACCCGCGCGGCTCTCGATTCGGTCTCCATCCCGGTTGGTATTCATACCCACAACGATTGCAGCCTGGCGGTTGCCAACTCACTCGCGGCTGTCGATGCCGGAGCGACGCAGGTGCAGGGCACCATCAACGGAATCGGCGAACGCTGCGGTAACGCCGACCTGATTTCCGTGATGGCCAACCTGGCGCTCAAGAAACAAGGCTACGAGATCCTGCAAGACTCAGGCGTCAAGAATCTGACGGAGCTGTCGCGATTCGTCTACGAGACGGCCAACATGCACTACTCGGTCAATCAGGCGTTTGTCGGCCCTAGTGCTTTTGCTCATAAGGGGGGCATGCACGTGCACGCCGTGGCCCGGGCGACCGAGAGTTACGAACACATCGCCCCAGAGTTGGTCGGCAACGAACGCCGTGTACTGTTGAGCGAGTTGTCTGGCCGCTCGAACATCGTGGCCCTCACGCAGCACCACGACATGGCCGACAACAAGGAGCTGACCGAAAAAGTGCTGGCTCAGGTTGTCGAGCTAGAAGGCCAAGGCTATCAATTCGAGGCGGCCCGGGCTTCCTTTGAACTGCTGGTGCTCAAGTGCTCGGACCAATACCACCCGCACTTCGAGCTGTTGAATTACCACGTCACGGTTGCTACGGAAGAGAACGGTCTCTCCACTGAAGCGACGGTGAAGATGTACGTCGGTAAAGAATTACGGCACGAAGTGGCCGACGGCGACGGTCCGGTCAACGCTCTGGACGCCGCCCTGCGAAAGGCCTTAAATGGCATTTTCCCCGCCCTCAATTCCGTGTCGCTGATCGACTTCCGAGTTCGCGTCATTGAAGCGACGGCCGGAACCGCGGCCCGAGTCCGCGTGATGATCGAGAGTCAAGACGAAGACGACGTTTGGGGTACCGTCGGCGTTAGCGAAAATGTGATCGAAGCCGCCTGGATGGCGCTCGTCGACAGCTTTGAATACAAGTTATGGAAAGATGAACAGAAGTCATGAGCACCTCCGCGTCTGAATCTGCCGCCCAAGAGTTTTCGGGCGACGACCTGCCGAAGCAATACGATCACGCCGCCGCCCAGGATCGCTGGTACGCCCATTGGGAGGAGCAAGGCTACTTCCACAGCGAGCCCGATCCGGATCGCGAGCCGTACACGATCGTGATCCCGCCGCCCAACGTCACGGGGGCGTTGCATCTGGGTCACGCGCTCAACAACTCGCTGCAAGATGTGATGATTCGCTTTCATCGCATGCTCGGCTTCAATGCCCTCTGGATGCCCGGCACCGATCACGCCGGCATCGCCACGCAGGCGGTGGTCGAACGACGCCTGTTGGAAGAGGAAGGCAAATCACGCCACGATCTCGGCCGGGAAGAATTGGTCAAGCGAATCTGGCAGTGGAAGGAACAATACGAGAAACGCATCCTCGGCCAGCTCAAGCAGATGGGCTGCTCTTGCGACTGGGAGCGAACGCGGTTCACGCTCGACGACACCTGTGCCACGGCCGTTCGAAAGACGTTCTACAGCCTGTTTAAGGAAGCCCTGATCTATCGCGGCAAGCGTTTGGTCAATTGGGACACCTTCCTGCAGACCGCCGTTTCAGACGACGAAGTTTTCCACGAAACGGTCGACGGGCACTTCTGGCACCTGCGTTATCCGGTGGTCGATCCGCAGCCTGGCGAGCCGACGCACGTCCGCCTGGCCACCACGCGACCTGAGACGATGCTTGGCGATTCGGCGGTCGCGGTTCATCCCGACCCGGCCAAGGCGCTCGATAAGGTCGAGGCACAGCTGCAAGAAAAGCTGGCCGCTGCCGCGGACAAAGAGAAGGACGACATTCAGGCACAGCTCGACGACGTCGCCCAGCGGCGGAAAGAACTGCTTCCGCTGTTGGAACAGCTCCGCAACATGGCACTGGCCGGCCGAAAGGTGATGTTACCGCTGGTCGATCGTGAGATCCCGCTGGTGGCCGATGAATGGGCCAAGCCCGAACTCGGCAGTGGCTGCGTGAAGATCACGCCAGCCCATGATCACAACGATTACGACGTTGGGCTGCGACAAGACCTGCCGATGTGGAACATTCTTAACCCCGACGGCACGCTCAACGACAACACGGGCAAGTATGCCGGCGCCGATATCAAGACCGCCCGCAAACGGGTCGTGGCCGACTTGGAAGAGGCCGGATTGCTCGAAGAGATCGAAGATCGCAAGATCGAGCTGGCCCACAGCGATCGATCCAAAACGCCGATCGAGCCGTACCTGGCCGATCAGTGGTTCGTGAAGATGGACGACCTGGCCCAGTCCGCCATGGATGCTGTCTCTGATCATCGCGTGAAAATCTTCCCGCCTCGTTACAGCAAAGGTTATCTCGACTGGCTCAGCGAGAAGCGCGACTGGCCGGTCAGCCGCCAACTCTGGTGGGGACATCGGATTCCGATTTGGACGCAAACGGTCGAAGACGCCGACGCTCGCACCGAGTTGGCCAAGAAGGTGGAGTCGCTCAGCGCCGAAAGTGGCGACGACCAGCTTGCTGTCCACGTCGACGAGCAGTTGATCCACGTTTGCGTAGCCGCCGAGAATGCCGATTTGGAACGCAAGGTCGAATCGCTCGGCTTCGCCCAAGTCGAAGACGTGCTTGATACCTGGTTTAGCTCTGCGCTCTGGCCGCACTCCACGCTCGGTTGGCCCGAGAAGACGGCCGAACTCGAATACTATTATCCGACCAGCACGCTGATCACCAGTCGCGACATCATCACGCTGTGGGTTGCCCGCATGGTGCTTTCCGGCTTGCACAATGTCGGCGAGGTTCCATTCCGCGAGGTCTTTATTCATCCCAAGATTCTGGACGGTTACGGCGACACGATGTCGAAGTCGAAGGGGAACGGAGTCGATCCGCTCGACGTGGTCGACAAGTTCGGCGCCGACTCGCTCCGCTTTGCCATGGCTCATATCACGGCCGATACGCAAGACGTGCGGATGCCGGTCGAGTTCGAGTGCCCGCACTGCAACGAGACTTTCGGCCAGACGAAGAAGAATCGCACGCTGCCACGCGTCGCCTGTGCCAAATGCGGTGAAGACTTCAGCACGCAATGGGCCGAGAGCGACGAGGACAAAGCCCTGCCGCGCGGAGCCGTGACGAGCGAGAAGTTCGAACTGGCTCGCAACTTCTGCAACAAGCTGTGGAACGCCTCGCGATTCTCGATGATGAATCTCGAAGGCTATCAGGCTGCCGCGGTCAGTGACGAAGAACTCGAAGTCGAAGATCGTTGGATCTTGAGCCGCCTGGCAACGGTGACCGACAGCGTCACCTCGGCACTGAAGACGTACCGCTATTCGGAAGCAGCCCGTGTGCTCTACGATTTCGCCTGGGACGAGTTCTGTAGTTTCTATGTCGAAATGGCCAAGGCCCGTCTCGGCGACGAAGCGAAGCGACCGGTCGCCCAGCGAATCCTGGCCCACACGCTCGACAACCTGCTGCGACTGTTGCACCCGATGATTCCCTTTATCACCGAAGAGGTCTGGCAGCTGCTCGCCAAACTGGCACCGGAGCGAGGACTCTCGGCACCGACGGCCGCGGCAGAGAGCGTCATGATCGCGTCTTGGCCGGAAGCCGACATGGCCCGCCAGGACCAGGAGATCGAGCAGCGATTTGCTCGCTTCCAAGAGGTGCTGGCCGCGGTCCGCGAGATTCGTAGCCGACAGAATGTGCCGCCCAAGACTCAGATTGAGTTCTCCGTTCGCTGCGATGCGGCCACGGTCGAGCTGCTCAAGCCGATGGAGCCGTACTTCGCCTCCATGGCCGGAGCCGCGGCGACCGCCTGGGGAGAAGCGGTCGAGCCACCGGCCATCGCGTCGACCTCGAGCCTGCAGGGCATCGAAATCTTCGTCGACGTGGCCGACCTGATCGACATCGACGCCGAAATCGCCCGCAATGAGAAGGAGCAACAGCGGCTCTCAGGTGCCATCGGTGGCAAGGAAAAGAAGCTGTCCAATGCTAACTTCGTCGAGCGAGCCCCGGCCGAGGTCGTTGCCAAAGAGCGAGAATCACTCGAAGCGATGAAGGAGCAGCTGGCCGCCATCGATGCGACTTTGGAGCGGCTGCGCAGCCGATAACCGGCCGCCAAACTGGCCGCCGAGGTCGTCTTAAGATCGCGTGCTATCACGCGCGTGTCCGGCTTGAGCTTGGCAGAACGCGCCAACGCATTCTCGCCTGATTCTTGCTCGCCCTTTTTTCGTGCGGATTTTTGACAAGCTACTGGCCCGGCGCCTTTGCGGCTCGCTATAATCGACCGATGGGAACAGGAACAAGAAGACGCACTCCTCGCGTCGGCTGAAATTGCGGGCAATGCAACTACGGAGATTTCGCCATGCCGCTGGAAATGAAACTTGCTCGGATCATCATCAATGAGATCAATGACCAGCAGGTAATCTATCTTCGCGAAGTCGACGGCGACCGAACGTTTCCGATTCTGATCGGAATTTTTGAGGCGACCAGTATCGATCGCCGGGTGAAGCAATGCACTTCGCCACGACCACTGACCCACGACCTGTTGGTCAGCACGGTGGAACAGATGGGCGGTGAATTCCAAGACGTGGTGATCAGCGAGCTTCGCGATCACACCTACTACGCGCTGCTTCGCGTACGGCACGAAGGTGAGTTGATCGAGATCGACGCCCGTCCGTCCGACGCGATTGCCGTGGCCGTGAGCTGCGATCCGCAGCTACCGATCTACGTCAACGAAGAAGTGCTCAACGATGTCTTGGGTGAGCTGTAGGGTGCTAGGCGAGTTGTAGGGCGATGGACTCTACAACAGCACGTCTTCAAACGCCTTTTGTAGACATGCCAGGGCTTCGGCACCTCGCTCGCCGTCGACGATCACGTTAACCCGCACTTCGCTGGTGTTGATCATCTCGACGTTGATGCCTGCATCGGCCAGTGGCTTGAACATGCGAATCGCCACTCCGGCATGGGTACGCAGGCCGATACCGGAGACCGACAGCTTGGCAACCTGAGGGCTGCCTTCGACGACAACCCCGCTGCCGATCTTCTCGGCGATTTTCTTCGTCTGGGCCAGGGCCGCCTCAAATTGTTCACGGGGCGTGGTGAAACTGACGCTCGCCTTGCCACCGGCACCGTCGCTTTGCACGATCATGTCGATGAAGATGTCACCGTCGGCGATCTCTTCGAACACGGCGGCCGCGATGCCGGGCTTGTCTTCAACCTGGCTGATCGTGATTCGGGCTTGCGACTCGTCGAGCAGCACGCCTTCGATGGTTAGGTCTTCCATGCCGGCCAGGCTTTCGACGACCGCAATCGCGTCGGTTTGGACCGGCTCGGTGGCGGTAAACTGCTTGGCGTCCGCCGGCGTCTTGTCGAGCTCAAAGGCCCCGTGCACCGCGGCCAGGGCATCGGCCGCTTGCGACTCTTCAATCAACACCGAAATCTTGATTTCGCTGGTGGTGATCATTCGCAAGTTCACGCCGGCATTGGCGAGTGCCCGAAACATGCGATGGGCCACGCCGGCCTGTTCTGCCATACCGAGTCCGACGACCGACACTTTGGCCACATCCTCGGCATAGGTCGTGTTCTCCACGCCAAGATCGGCGGCGGCCTCGGCCACGGCCGTCTTCGTCGCGGACAGGTCTTCCTGCACGACCGTGAACGAGAGTTCGGCTTTTCCCTCGGCACCAACGTTTTGCACGATCATGTCGATTGGAATATTCGCCTCGGCCAGGCGGGTGAAGATTTTCAGGCTCGAACCGGGACGATCGGGAACGCCCGAAAGCGTCACGCGGGCTTCGTGCTTGGTCACGGCGGCGCCACCGACCGGATTGGCGTCCGACTCGGCTTCGCTAAGAACCATCGTGCCGGGTTCACCAGTGGCACTACTGCGAACATGAATCGGCACGCCGAACTTCTTGGCGAACTCGACCGAACGGCTGTGCAGCACGCCAGCACCCAGGCTGGCGAGTTCGAGCATCTCGTCGTAGCTGACTTGGCTTTGGCGACGGGCACCGTCGAGTTTGCGAGGGTCGGTCGTGTAGACGCCGTCGACGTCGGTGTAGATGTCGCAAGAAGCGGCATTGAGCACCGCCGCCAGGGCAACGGCCGTGGTATCGCTTCCGCCGCGGCCGAGCGTGGTGATGTTGAAGTCTTCGTCGATGCCTTGGAAGCCGGCAGCGATGACGATGTTGCCTTCGTCCAAGAGCGTCTGCATTCGCTTTGTCGAAATCGACTGAATGCGGGCCTTGGTGTGGGAGCTGTCAGTGCGAATGCCGATCTGAGCCCCGGTCAGGCTAACCGCTTTGTGTCCCAGGCTATCGATCGCCATCGCCATCAGGGCGACGCTGACCTGTTCACCTGTGGAGAGCAACATATCCATTTCGCGCGCCGGTGGCTCGGCGTTGATCTGCCCTGCCAGGTCGACAAGCATGTCCGTGTTCTTGCCCATGGCACTGACCACCATGACAACCTGGTTCCCTTGGTTCTGAGCGTCGACGGCTCGTTGGGCGGCGGCAAGAATCTTCTCGGCGTTGGCAACGCTGGTGCCGCCGAATTTTTGAACGATGATGGGCATGGGATGGTGTGGTTCGCGATCGCGGGTCGCAATCGGCCAAATGTAATAGGTGTTTCTTGTGGTGTGGTTTGGATTACCGTCTTCCTACGACTGTCCGAGGAAGTAGCTCATCATCTTCCAGCCTTCGGGGAAGCTGAGCGACGAGGTATCGGCGTTGGCTTCGTTGTAGGAATCGAACTCGTCGGCCGAAATGCCCGCACCGGCAATCGTCATCGGCACGGCGCCATGGCTATGCGTCTTGGTGCGAACCGGCGTGGGGTGATCGGGGGTGACGAGAATGCGGTAGTCGCCCTGGGCTTTCAAAGCTTTATGCAGCGGGGCCACGATGTGCCGGTCGATCTCTTCGAGGGCTTTGACCTTCGCCGCGGCGTCTCCTTCGTGCGAGGCTTCATCCGGGGCCTCAACATGCACGCAAATCACATCCGTGTCAGGAAGGGCCGCGATGGCCGCTTGGCCCTTGCCGGCGTAGTTGGTGTCGGTGTAGCCGGTGGCCCCTTCGACTTCGATGCGATCCCAGCCGACCAGGGCGGCGATGCCACGCAGCAGATCGACCGCGGTAATCATCTTGCCACGCTTGCCGTAGGTTTCTGCGAAGGGAGCGAGCGCCGGAGTGCGGCCCTGGCCCCAGAGCCAAACATTGGTGGCGGGCAGATGCTCCGCTTCTTTGCGAGCCGCATTCACGGCGTGATCGGCGTACAATCCGACGCTGGCATTCATCAGTTGAATCAGCAGATCGCTGCCGGGACCGCGAGGGTAATCGTCGAGCACGGTCGAGTCAGTCAGGTCGTGCGGCGGCGTGGTGCGAGTGTCGTTACTAAAGGGAGACGGGCGACCCGCTCCGCGATAGAGCAGCAGGTTGCGGTAGCTCACGCCGGGAACGTATTCAAACGCCTTGTCCTCGACCGTTTCGTTCAGGGCGGCCAACAGTGCCGCTGCTTCTTCGCTGGAGATGTGATCCGCGGTGAAGTCCCGCATCACCTGATCTTGAATCGTCACCAGGTTACAGCGAATGGCCCAATCTTCCGGGCCAAGTTCGATGCCTTGGGCAGCGGCTTCCAGCGGAGCACGACCGGTGAAGTTCTCCACCGGGTCGTAGCCAAGCAGGCTCATGTTGGCCACGGCCGAGCCGGCGGGCAAATGTTCTGGCACGTGGTTGGCACTGCCTACTACGCCAGCCGCGGCGATCGCGTCCATGGCCGGAGTATTGGCGGCCGCCAGCGGTGTTTTACCGTCGAGCGATTCTTGCGGTTCGTCGGCACAGCCGTCGGGAATGACGATCGCGTATTTCATGGTATTCGTATTTCTCGTAATCGATGCGGCGCTAGTCGAGAACGCGCATCTTGATGCTCTTGGAGCGAACGCAGTCGAGGCCGTCGATGGCTTCCGTGGCCTGACGGGCGGCTCCCTCGGTAATCTTGTGCGTCATCAGCACCAGCGGCACGGTGTCTTGGCCGTCCTCGCTGGTCTCATGCTGAATGACGGAGGAGATCGAAACGCCGAACCGACCGAGCACACTGGCAACATCGGCCAGCACGCCGGAATCGTCCTTCACGCCAAAGCGGAAGTAGTAACGGCTCGTCACGTTGTCGTAGTCGCTCGGCATCACACGCGCCGGGCGTTGTGACCAGAGCTCCGATGTCTTGAAAGTGATCGCACTGCGACCGACGACGGTGTCGACCAAGTCGGCCACTACCGCTGACGCGGTTGGCATTTGACCGGCACCCAGTCCATTGAACCAGACGCGTCCGACTGCGTCACCCACCACGCGAACCGCGTTGTAGGCGCCGTGGACTTCGGCCAGCGGAGCATCACGTCGAACCAGCTGCGGGGCGACGTGCAGCTCGAGGCCTTCGGGGACCAACTGGGCGACCGCCAACAGCTTGATGCGATAACCGAGTTCGCCGGCGAAGCGAATGTCGATCGGTTCAATATGATCGACCCCTTCTCGCGGAATTTCATTCCACGGCACGCGAGCACCGAAAGCCATGTGAGCTAGGATCGCCAACTTCTGAGCGGCGTCGCTGCCGTCGACGTCGAGCGTCGGGTCGGCTTCGGCGTAACCAAGACGCTGCGCTTCGGCCACCGCTTCGTCGTAGTCGGCTCCCTTCTCTTCCATCTCGGAGAGAATGAAATTGCTGGTGCCGTTGAGAATGCCATGCAGCGATTGAATCTCGTTCGCGGACAGGCACTGGGCAATGTTCGTAATGATCGGAATGCCGCCGGCCACGGAGGCTTCAAAGGCGATCGAGCGTCCCAGTTCGCGGGCACGGTCGAAGAGCTCTGGACCATGTTCGGCGAGCAGCGCCTTGTTGGCGGTGATCACGTCTTTGCCGCTCTCGAGCAGCTCGAGCATGATCGTGCGAGCCGGTTCCAGACCGCCGACCAACTGCATCACAGTTTGAATCTCGGGGTCGCCCGTCACGGTCGATAGGTCGTCGGTCAGGATGCCATCTTCCAGCTCGATGTCGCGCGGTCGCGAAAGATCGCGGACGACAGCCCGAGCCAAGCGAACAGGACGGCCAGCATGCCGGGCCAGGCGATCCTTTTCTTCTACGAGCAGTCGGGCGACACCGCTTCCGACGGTCCCAAGTCCGACGATGGCAACGTTGGTAGATTCCATGGCAGCAAGTCGATGGTAGGAGGTGATCTCTCGGGAAGCGGGCCGATCGCGTCAAAAAGGTGGCACATATCAGCCACTTTTGGGCGAATTGGAATCCCTCATCGTAGGAATCCGTACTGGCCTTCGTCAAGCGTCGCACCGCCCTCGTCAACGGTCCAAAGGGCCGTTAAGCTTGAACGCGCAGGCCGCAAAAGGCCGACGGGATCGGTTCTTATTCGCCCGCTTTCCTCATCATTTGCATTCCGCACACGCAACCCGCTCCGGGCAGGAAGATTCACGCTTCACCAGCTGCACCAGAAAGCCTTCATCATCATGAACGATAAATCACACGAGTTCTTCAAGAATCTTCTCGAGACGCCCAGCCCCTCGGGTTATGAAAAGCCGGTCCAGGACGTTGTTCGCTCGTACGTCGGCGAGTTTGCCGATGACGTCACAACCGATACCCACGGCAACGTGATCGCCACGAAGAACCCCGGTTCATCGGTTCGATTGATGTTTGCCGGGCACTGCGATCAGATTGGCCTGATCGTGCAGCACATCGACGACGATGGGTACCTTTATCTGCAACCGATCGGTGGTTGGGATCCGCAACAGCTCATCGGCCAGCGACTGACTGTGTGGGCCAAGGGTGGTCCGGTGCATGGCGTGATCGCTCGCAAGCCGATTCACCTGTTGACCGATGAGGAACGCAAGCAGGTTCCCAAGATGAAGGACTTGTGGCTCGATATCGGTGCCACCAGCAAGGACGAAGTGGCTGAACTGGTGCGGATCGGTGATCCAGTGACGCTTCAGCTCGGCTACCAAGAGATGCGGAACAATCGAGCCAATTCCCCGGCCATGGACGACAAGACCGGGCTATGGATCGTGATGGAAGCACTTCGCCGCGCTAGCGAGCAAGAACTGAACTGCTCGATTCATGCGGTCTCGACCGTACAGGAAGAGATCGGTCTTCGCGGCGCCCGCACCAGTGCTTACGGAATTGACCCGCACGTCGGTATCGCAGTCGACGTCACGCACGCTACCGATTGCCCGACGATCGACAAGAAGTCCGAGGGTGACATACGCGTGGGTAAGGGACCGGTCATCTATCGCGGGCCGAACAACAACCCGGTCGTGGTCGACCGACTAATCGAGATCGCTGAGGAAAAGAGCATCCCCTACCAGCTTGGTGCGATTGGACGCGCGACTCCGACCGATGCGAACTCGCTCCAGGTCACGCGGGCCGGTGTCGCCACCAGTTTGGTGAGCGTGCCGAACCGCTACATGCACAGCGGTGTGGAGACGATCTCGCTCGACGACATCGACGCGGCGGCCGATCTGCTGGCCGGTTTCGCGGTCAGCCTGTCGGATAAAGACGACTTCCGCCCGTAGGCGTTCGGAGCTGAGCCGATCGCCCATAACACAGCCGCTCATGCCGCCACCCTCTGTACCGGCCGGACTGCCAATATGGCACGTCCGTTGGCCTCTGCCGAAATTGGCCCGGGGCACGGATTTGCGGGATCGGTCACCCTAACCCTTTCTACGGAAAACAGTTAGGGATCGGCGTGTCAACTTGGCACGCCGCTTGCATATCCAGGGACCGATTTGGTCGACGACTGTCAAAACCGGCAAAACCGGGTGGAATTACCGGACATGCTGCGTTCGCATATCCGGTTCGGCTACGAAGACATCACATCTAAGCAACGAACATCTCCGAACATCAGTCGCCAGGCTCAGACGCTTGCAAGCGTCCGCTTGCCACATTGTATCTGCATTGCCCTGCCCAGGGGTGTGGATTCGGTGGTGAGTGATTTTGCAATTTCAGAAGCAGCTACCGACGCCGCTTCAGTCTGAAACGGAGAGCATCGCTATGTCTACAGGTCTTGATTCGAGAACGGAATCCGTCCTCGCCGACACGGAAGCCCAGCCGTTCTTAGCAGGCGGCGGCATGCGGTCGATCGGCTTTCGGGCCGAAAAGGAGCAAGTTGCATTTGCCGTCGTGGATTGCGACGGAAATGGCAATTGCGAGCTTCATGCAGACGGTAAGCTGTCTGTTGCTGGTGACGAAACAAGTAAGGCACTCGCCCTCTTCCGCAACGAGGTGATGAATGTAATTAGCAAATACAAGCCCGTCGCGATCGGCATGCGAACGTCAGACAATCCAAAGCAGACTCGCTTCTTTCAAGCCATGCTCTCACGTGCGCGCGTGGAGGGCGTAATTCTAGAAGCGGCCGGATTCAGATCCATTAAGGTTCATTACGGCGCGTCCTCAACGATTAAAGCAGGAATGGGAACCAAGAAACGGCTTTCTACATATACCTCCGCAGACAGTATTCGCGGAATTGACTTGTCTGGTAAGAAAAATGTAATAGTGCGTGAGGCCGTGTTGGCGGCTTTAGCCGCACTTGGGAGTTAAGCATGGATGTCGTCACGGAATTTAGGTACGAGAGGCACGAGTCGATTGACGGTGGTGAGGGGCAGAATTCGATTGGCGTGTTTCGCGCTACGGACCTGCATCTGAAGGCGGAAATTGCCGTAAAAGAAATCGAGAAGGCCAAGTTCCGCGATCCAAGTACGTTCTTTCAGGAAGCGGAGGCAATGTTTAGGTCTGAAAATCCGCACGTCGTCGCGATCCGAACAGCAACGCAGACGCCTGACCGAATTTGCCTTGGGATGCCGTATTATCGAGGAGGTTCACTTGCCGGAAGAATCGGGAAGAATCCGCTCTCATTATGCGATGTTCTACGCATAGGCAGAGAGGCCTTAGCCGGATTAGGCGCCATTCATGCAGCCGGAACCGTTCATCTGGATGTTAAGCCCAGCAACATACTTTTTGACGATAATGGCGCTGCAATGATCGCGGACTTTGGGCAGGCCAGGGAGCTAGACGCTCGCGGGGTCGTTAGACTGCCCGCGAGGATGTATGCGCCGATCGTGCCACCAGAGGCTACCTCCGGTTCGTGGCACGGGACCGTAATGTCGGATATCTACCAGATGGGCGTGACGCTCTATCGTGCTGCCAACGGCAATCGGATGTTTGAAAGCCAGTTGTCTGCTGTCGATCCACTTGAATGGAACAGCAGAATCGCTTCAGGGAAATTGCCACGACGAGATTGTTTCATGCCCCATGTACCTGCAGTGCTTCGTCGCATTATACGGAAGGCCATGAACATTGATGCGACGAAGCGATTCCCGAGCGCGATCGAATTCGCGAATGCTTTGGCGCGGGTTAAGCCAGGCAATGATTGGTCCGCGACTTGCGAAACGAACCGCACGAAATGGGTCGCAACACGGAAGGGGCAACCTGATCTTAGCGTTGAGCTTAGAGTGAATGGTAGCTCATGCAGCGTGGAAATCCACACAGTGAATTCGGGCAGGCGTCGACGTTCGAGGTCTTCTCTTTGGAGGGATAATCTGTCTCTTGCTAACGCTGACTCGTATCTGTCTCAGCTGTTTGCAACCCTTCGCTAAAATGAAAGTACCTACCAATCAATTTAATGCTTCCACGCATAGGCGAAGCAGAGCGACTCACCCTTTCTCGCAGACAGTCCATGCAAAACGGATTCTCTGAATACGAGAGGGCGGACACCGTAAGTGTCATGTCCTGATCGCAGAACCTACAGCGACGAATTCTCTTTTTCAGGTACATTGCACTCATCCTATACTGTACAAGACTCCATGGAAAGGGTTCCGCAGGACCGCGAACGGTAGCAATATCTTGAAAATGCGGCTATCGCAAATGCCCCGCTGATAAGGGCCTGCCGACAAGGGATCCTTGCAGCCCACTTCTATTCAGGATGCCGATGGCTATCCCTTCTATCCCGACTTTGGCAGCTTTGGGCGGCAGATCGCGGAAATTTGGCTTCGGTCGACCTGGGTCAGGCGCGCACGTTGACACGTATCGCGGTTTTCCTCGGGTCTGGAAGGCAGGCCGCACAGCATCTGCCATTATGGCACTTCTGCTACCTGCCTCCGAAACTGGCTAAAGGCTTCGGTACACCGCGATTGGCTGTCTAACCCGTTCTATAGAAGCCAGTTAGACGGCTCTATGTCAACTTGGCACGCCGCTTGCGTTATATACGGCGGAGTTGTTTCGTAGGCTGCCAAAACGGCCGCGGAGAGCGTCCAGACCGACCTCGCTGATCGGGTGGCGGACGTGAAAACAAGCGATTCAGAACGAAATTGACACATTGGTCTGCCTGTCTGAGGCGGCCATTTTGAACCAAATACGTCTCACATTGCCTCTAGGAGGAACTCGACTGTGGCTAAGCAGATGGTTTTTGATGACGAAGCACGGCAGCCGTTGGCCGCCGGCGTGAGCAAGCTGGCCAAGGCGGTCGCCACCACTCTCGGCCCGCGCGGCCGTAACGCGGTGCTCGACAAAGGCTGGGGCTCGCCCAAGGTAACCAAGGACGGCGTGACCGTGGCCGAGGACATCGATCTCGACGATCCGTTCGAGAACCTCGCGGTTCAGCTGGTCAAGGAAGCCGCCACCAAGACCAACGATGTGGCCGGTGACGGAACGACCACCGCGACCGTCTTGTCCGAGGCGATCTACCTAGAAGGTCTCAAGATGATCGCCGCGGGCGGCGATCCGATGGCTCTCTCGCGTGGTATTGGTCGAGCCAGTGCCGCGATCAACGACGCCCTGATCAAGATGGCGACGAAGATCGACGAGAAGAGCAAGAAAGAAATCACTCAAATCGCCACCATCGCCGGCAACAACGACGCCTCGATCGGCAAGGTGTTGGCCGAAGCGTTTCTCAA
>CAYLRE010000070.1:0-18206 GCA_964385715.1 uncultured Planctomycetaceae bacterium | reverse complement strand
GGTGAATATCGACTTTATCGGTCGCGACACGTTTGGACAGAAATGGCGAACACGAACTGGCCGAGTACACCAGGTCCCCGAGACAGAGAACGAGGTGTCCAAGCTGTTCGACGTCGAGGTGGTCATTAGCAACACCAGTAAGAACAATGCCCCTGGCGACCTCCGCCCCGGGCTGATCGCTTTGGCCAGCGTGGAAGTCAAGGAACTCGATGGCTACCAGGTGCCGGTCTCAAGCGTGCTATTCCGCATCGAGCGAGACGCGGAGACGGGGGAACGTCGCGAAATTGGCTACATTTTCTCCGTCGTGGACGGAGACAACCCTTCCGCGCCCGCGTCGTCAACCGACGATCCCGACAAAACCTACATCGCGAAGCGGACCCAACTTGGCGACTGGGTCGAACAGGACATGACGCTGGTACTAACACACCTACCGCCTGAGCACCGTAATCTTGTCGTACGTGGACAACATCGACTGGTCGACGGACGTCCCGTGCAGATCGTGGAAACTAAGAAGACACGTTCTTCGTCCAACAACCGCCAAGAACCACTCTACGGACCGGATGCCGAACAGTACGACTTCAAGCACGCGAATCCCAACTCGGGTCCTCGTCGTGCCGAGCAGCCGCCGCGAGACTAACGGCAACCCGATTCACGCCACACTTCCAGCACGGCGTCCGCCATGTTCCTTAGCCGCCAGGTCATCGATCGCCCTCGCGTCGTCATCGTAGCGACGATCTTGGTCATCGCGCTGGCCGGAATCGCGGCCTTCACCATCCCCGTGCAGCGCACCCCGGGCATCACCAAGGCGGTTGTCCTGGTCGCCATTCCCTACCCTGGTGCGAGTCCGCAGGAAACCGAGGTCCAGATCACGCGGAAAGTGGAGAAGGCGCTCGAAACGCTCAACAACGTCGACTTCATCTCCTCCAACAGCATGCGTGGCTCCAGCGTTACGCAGATTGTGTTCCTAGACGGGATCACCCCAAAACAAGCGCGTGCTAATGTCAAACACGTTGTTGACGAAATTCGCAACGAACTTCCCACCGGTCGGGAAGTCCAGCCACGGATTATGGATATCGACTTCGAGAACACGCCGATCATGCTGGTCAACATGTCGGCCCCCAAGGGTTTCGACCCCCGCCGGCTCAAGCAGCTTGGCGAGGAGGTCGAAGACGAGCTCAACTCCTTGCCCGGCGTCTCCAATACGCAGCTCTTTGGCGGTCGCGAACGCGAGATCCACGTCAACATCCATCCAGACCTGGCAGCCGAGTATGGCCTGACGATTGGCGACTTCCATCGCACGCTGGCGGACTACCACGCGGAACTCCCCGGCGGGCAGACCGACACCGCCCATTACAACGCCCAGGTCCGCAGCGAAACGAAGCTGCGTGGCGTCGACGACATCCGCGATGCCGTGGTCACCCAGCGAGACGGACACCTGATCCACGTCCGAGATGTGGCCACCGTTCTGGACACCTACCAGCGGCGAAAGAATGTCGCCCAGCTGGACGGCCAAGAATGTGCCACGATCATCGTCAACAAGGAAGCCGACATCAACACACTCGGCGCAGCCCGCAGCATCAAGGCCAAAGTCGAAGAGATGCAGCTGCGGTACCCTCACATCAACTTCTCGACTTCGAGAGACACGTCAGAGGAAATCTCCCTGATGTTTCGCGTGCTCGGCTCCAGCTTCATCTTCGGAGCCATGCTGGTACTCGTTATCCTGGCCTGGACCATGGGTCTGCGGGTTTCGATTATCGTGCTGTCCGCCGTGCCGTTCAGTTGTGCGATAGCGCTGATCTTCCTGTTCGCGTTCGGGGTTCCGATCTCGAACATGGTCATCTTCAGCTACATCTTAGTGCTCGGAATGGTCGTCGACGGGGCGATCATCGTGGCCGAGAACATCCATCGCCACATTGAAGCCGGTGAATCGCCTATCGACGCTGCCAAGAATGGCATCGACGAGGTGAGCCTGCCGGTCCTCGCTGCGGACCTAACCACGGTGGCTGCCTATCTGCCAATGTTGCTCGTGCCCGGCATCATGGGCGATTTCATGAGCGTGATGCCCAAGGTGGTCAGCGTGGCCTTGCTGGGGTCCGTGCTGGTCGACCACTACCTGATTCCCGTGCTCGCGGCCTACTGGTACTCAAGGCACGAGCACGCTTCGGCCCGCAAGGCGAAAGAACACGATCTAAGCATTCGCCCCGACGCAGAGGCGTTCAAAGCAGTACTCGTAAAACGAGGCATCTTCACTCGTATTTACGCCTGGCTGCTTGGCAAAGCGCTCTCGCACCGTTGGATTGTGATCGCCGGGGCAATCGCTGCGGTTTTCATGGCGTTCGTCACGGTCAAGCAGATCGGCTTCGATTTCTTCCCCGCCAGCGATCGAGGCCAGTTCGAAGTTCGCTACGAACTCCCGCTCGGCTACAGCATCGAGGAAACCGTGGCGGCCCAGGAAGCAATCCTCGGCGGTCTGGAACGGCTCCGCAAGGACGGTGACCTGGTCAACTATGTCTCGGCCATTGGCTCTTCTGAAGGCCTCGCTAGCCGCCTGGAAACCGATTCGGCCACCGGCCCGGAATTCGCCACCATCATGGTGCAACTTGAATCGCCGCTCGACCGTCAACGCCACGAAGACGACATCATCAAACAGCTCCGCGAAGACATCAAGCCATGGCCAGGCATGAAGGTAACGATTAACGAGATCGAAGAAGGTCCGCCCGGTGGATTTAAGGTAGCGGTTCGCTTGACGGGCAAGAACCTCGAAAAGCTGGGAGCCCTTGGCGAAGAGCTTGTCGCAAGCCTCAAGAAGATGGAGGGAACCGTCGACCAAGGCAGCGACTATCGCCGCAACAACCCAGAGATCACCATCGATCCGATTCCGCAGGTCGCCGGGCTGTTCAATGCCACCGACGCCCAAGTCGCCCAGGCAGTCCAGACGGCAATTCTCGGCGACACCCGCATCTTGCTGAATATCGACGACGAAGATGTCACACTTCGTCTGCAAGTCGCCCCGGAGTACCAGCAGTCGAAGGAAGACATTGAGCGAATCATGCTCACCGCGGCCGATGGTAGCAGGGCCACGGTCGGAGAACTCGCCCACATCGAACGGGGCGTTGGCTTGTACAGCATCAACCGCTACAACCGTGATCGCGCCGTCACGGCACACTGCAATATCTCTGAACCGGACAAAGCTCCGGTCCGCAAGACATTTATGCAGACGGCCCGGGACATGTTCAAAAAGAAAGATCCGGGGGTCACGGCCGATTCGATCTTCAAACGCCTCAGCAACGAGGTGATGCCGACAATGGGCTTCCGTCTCGTGACGGAAGCGGCGGAAGACCCTAACATGGCCGACAAGGACAAACCGGGTTGGCTAGAGAAGGCTCGTACCGGTGTCGTCACTGCGACCACGCCGGCCACCAGTTCCAACGCCGTCTTCGTTGGACAGCCTGGCACGCCATCCGAAGGCGTTCGCGCCGAGTTTACCGGCGAGAACGAAGAACGTGACAAGAACTTCCGCTATCTGTTGATGTCGATGGGCATCGCGGTGGTGCTGATCTTCGCGATCTTGGTACTACAGTTCAACAGCTTCCGTCAAACGGCGATCGTTCTTTCAGCCGTCCCGCTGAGCTTCATTGGAGTGGTCGCCGGACACTGGGCTTTCGGCTTTTCTTTCTCGCTCGCCTCGTTCATTGGTCTGGTCGCCCTGACCGGTATCGTGGTGAACGATTCGATCGTGATGGTCGACTTTACCAATCAGGCGCGTCGGAGAGGCCTGTTGGTCAAGGATGCAATCCTACAGGCCGGCGTGTCTCGGTTGCGGCCGGTGATGCTGACGACAGTAACCACCATCGGCGGGTTGCTGCCGCTGCTTCTAAACCTTTCCGGTGGCGCCGAGTTCTGGCAACCGCTGACTGCCGCGCTCCGCTTCGGCCTCGGCTTCGCGACCGTACTCACACTGGCGGTCGTGCCGGTGCTCTACAGCCTGGCCTACAACTGGACCGACCGACGTCAGGCCCGCTTGGCGGCCCAAGAAGTGGTAGACGCCGAAGCGGTCATTGAATTGGCGTGAGCCCTTCAAGAGAGTCGCCGCGGCATGACGACCGTGACATCGTGCCGCCGAGCCGCGTTCGCGTCGCAAGAACTACTCTTCGTCGTAGCTAATGCTGAGAATCTTGAACTTCATCTTGCCAGCGGGCACTTCAATCTCCGCCTTGTCACCGACCTTCTTGCCGAGCAAACCTTGAGCGAGCGGGCTCGTGACAAGAATCCTGCCCTCGTCGTAGTCCTCTTCTCCGGCGCCGACCAGTACGAAGGTTTCGTCGTCGTCGAATTCGAGATCTTTCACTACGACGGTGCAGCTGAAGGCCACCTCATCTTTAGGCAGCTTGGAGACGTCAACAAGGTCAGCACGCGCCAACTTGTCCTTGAGCATGTTGATCTTCGCTTGGAGCATGCCCTGCGATTCGCGCGCGCCGTGGTATTCGGCATTCTCCTTCAAATCACCTTCCGCTCGCGCCTCGGCGATGCGTTTTGTGATGGCAGGCATATCCTCGTTTTCAAACTTATCCAATTCGGCGCGAATCTTTTCATACCCTTTGCGCGTCATGGGAATGCGTTCGGACATTTTCGTCGACTCCAATTCGTACGTCAGCGCGAAAAAAAGGCCTCTCGCAGGAGACCAGGCACAAGTGTGCCACGAGGGGGTATTATGTCGAGACAGCGAGCTGGTGTAAAGACTTCGCGAAGATTCTGCCCGCACTATTGCGTACTCAAAAATACACACTTACGGCGACCTAGACGGCTCGACAGCACCTACTCACCGGAGTAAAGCAGGCGACCACAGGCACTACAGGTAACCACTCGCCCCATCGCCACTTCATTGAGGTTATTCGGAGTTAGCCGCTGAAAACAGCCGCAGCAACAATCGGCTTCCACTTCAGCCATGCCGTCCTCGCCCTTGGCCTGTACTATCCGTTGGTACTCGGCACGAAAATCCCCCGGCAAGGCACGTTCGCCTTCGGCCAGTTCGCCTTCGAGCCGCTGGACCTCTGAGTTAAGACCGTCGGTTTCTTCTGCAACCGTCTTTTCAGTCTTGGCGAGTTCCGCCTTACCGGCTTCCACCGCCTCCTTGGCTTGCCCAACTCCGATCTGGAGTTGCTCGATCTTCTCGAGCGCCTCGAGGATTTCATCCTCCAGAACACTGTTGGCCATCTCGGACGCGGCGATCTGCTCCAAGAACGATTGGTACTCGCGGTTACTGGCTGCCGTGTTGAGCTTGACTCGCAGGTCCTCGATCTTACCTTCGCCCGTCTTTAGCTCAAGCTGCTTTTGATCGACTGCTATGCGAGCCGCCTTGAGGTCTTCTTCTGCCTTGATCTGGGCCGCTTCCAGCTGCTTCACCAGGGCTCCCTTGGCCGCAATTTTTCTCGGACCGGCTTCGAGCCGTTCGCGAAGGTCGGCCAGCTGCCGGTGAATACGGTGCAGATCGCGGAGTGAGTCAGTCGTTGCCATCATGGTTTGTCTTTCGTATTACGCCATGCGTGCGAATGCATTGTTGTCACAAAAAAAGCCGCTGACCCGAAGGCCAGCGGCTGTTGCCGTTACGTATCGCTGTGCGACCAACTCAGGCCGCGCGAGCTGCGAAGCCAGCCAACTGCTCGCTTCGCACCGGGTGCTGAAGCTTGCGGACGGCTTTCGCTTCAATTTGGCGAACGCGTTCTCGCGTGACTTTGAAGATACGGCCAACTTCCTCAAGCGTGTAGGAGTAACCGTCATCGAGTCCGTAGCGAAGACGGATAATTTCACGCTCACGATAGGTGAGTGTGTTGAGCAAGCCGTCGATTTTCTCTCGCAACAGACCATGGTTCGCCAAACGCAGGGGACTCTCGGAGCCCTTATCCTCAATGAACTCGCCAAAGCTACTATCTTCGCTTTCGCCCACCGGACGGTCAAGGCTCACCGGACTTCGCCCGATATCGAGCACGCGACGTGCCTCTTCCAGTTCAATTCCAGCGGCCAGGGCCGTTTCTTCGGTAGTCGGCTGATAACCGCGTTCCTGCAACAGTCGCTTGGCCGCTCCGCGGAGCTTGCCCAGGACGTCAATCATGTGCACGGGAATGCGAATCGTACGGCCTTGATCAGCGATCGCTCGCGTAATCGCTTGGCGAATCCACCACGTGGCGTACGTCGAGAACTTGTAACCACGACGATATTCGTACTTGTCTACTGCCCGCATCAGGCCAGTATTGCCTTCCTGAATCAGATCGAGGAAACCAAGACCGCGATTGCGATACTTCTTGGCGATCGACACCACCAGACGCAAGTTGCTTCGCGACAACTGACGTTTCATGTCCTCGTACTCGCGATGACGCTTGTCGATTTCAGCCACGCGAGCACGCAGGCTACGCGGGCTCTCCATCGTCGTGAGAAATAGATTGCGAAGTTCCCGACGGTAGCCCCGACGCTGCTGGGCGGTTACCCCTTCCGCTTCGCTACGCGCAATCAGTCGCTTCAGCTCATCCATGCGGTTCGCGTACTCGGAAAGTTGGCGAATCATCGGACGCACGCGGCGCGATCGCAGGCTGAGTTCCTCAACCAGCGAAAGTTGCTTCTTGCGTCGTCGCAAGAATTCGCGACGAACGTGCGACTTCTCGGATGTCGTCGCGCGACGCGAGAACAACGTGCCGAATTGTTTGCGATCGAGATCGAGCAAGTGCTCCAGCGTTCGCAAATTGTGTGGCATGCGGGCCTGCACTTGCTCCTTCGTAAGCTGCTCGGTCAACGAGACCTTGATCGTACGATCGAAAGGCAAGAAACCTTGATGCACCTTTTCAAGCGTGGCCACGGTGTTGGCCATGGCGGCGTGATTGCTAAGAATCGCGCGACGAAACCGCTTGCGACAGATTTCAATGCGCTTGGCAACCGCCACTTCTTCTTCACGCGACAGAAGCGGCACGGACGCCATTTGCGAGAGATAGAGGCGAATCGGATCGGTGTTGAAGCGAGTCAACTCCTCAGGCGGCGAGAGCTTGAGGCTTGCGTCGGAAGACTCTTCCTTCGCGGCCACGGCAGCCTTTCCTTCAGATTCCCCCTTGTCCTTAAAGGCAGCGGCGGGCGACTCATTGACCAGCTCAATGCCCTGTTCCTCAACGGCATTGACCAGATGGTCGATCCGCTCAGGGTGACAAGTGTCATCGGGAAGATAGGCACTCACCTCATCGTACGTGAGATAACCTTGAGCCTTCCCCTTCGCAACCAATTCCTGTAACTGCGTATCTTGATATTCCACGCTGCACCTCCCTGCGCGTCTTCCTGCGCGGTAAGAGACACGGTTTATAGTCGCGGAGCCTGCGGGACTGCTCTAACAAAGCATGGCAACCACAACTATCCGGCCAAAGCATCCTTACTCATCCGTGGGCTCGGAAATACCTTGGCGGTGACGCAATTGACGAAACATCTCCTCTAGATGTTGAACTTGTTCTTCTTGACCAAAACGGTCTTCCTTGAGAGCGGCCGTCACTTGACGTTGCTCTCGTTGTTCCCGACGACGCTGCAAACTTGTCAGCACGTCAGGCAGTTGGCCAGCGAGATCGCTTCCACCGCGATCGCGACCGGCCTCGTCCAGGTCCACCAACATAACCTGCACGGCCGGATCCTCAAACTCCAATAACAGCCGATCTAGCTCGGGTGAGATTCCCGCCGTCTGCAGCTCACAGCACTTAGCGTAAATTCGCCGTAAGTGCCTATCCTGCAACTGGTCGGGCGTAATCGATTCGGCCGCTTTCGGGATCGTTTCCGGATCCTGAATCACAATTTCGAGCAATTCTCGCTCCCAGCGATCGGTATCTGCCGCCGAAACCGGGGGCAAATACTCTCCACCTGCAGGAGCACCCATGTCAGACATCGGGACTCCGTCATCGGAAATCGGAAATCCCATCTCAGAGACAGGAACGCCGCCATCTGGCGCCGCAGTATTCCGTCGCGGAGCATTGCGTGTAGAGACAAAGCTGCTGGTGCGGCGGGAAGCTTCCGCTCGCAACGTTTCTACGCGTGTTCGGATATTTGATTCCTCGACACCAAAACGTCTGGCGACACGAGCCAGGAATTGATCCTCTCGCAGCCGCATCTCGGAATCGGTAATGCTAGTACCCCGCGGCGCTTTGGCGACTGTGGATAGTACGCTCTCCAACGCCTGATTCGCCTCGAACGTTCCACTCGCCGGATCAATCGTGCCGGTTTCAAGCCGCAGTTTGTGCTCCAGGGCATCGACCGCTTCACGGATCGCCGTGTCGAATGCCTCGGCTCCACGCTGAAACAGAAAATCGCACGGATCGAGCCCGTCCGGCAAAGTCAGCACCCGTAAATCGAGCTGTCCAGCTAGGAATAGGTCGAGAATCTCGTTCGCCCGTCGCTGTCCGGCGGCGTCACCATCGAGCACCAAGGTGACCCGATCTGCAAAACGCGAAAGCAGCTTGACGTGCTTCTCTCCGAGCGCCGTACCAAGAACAGCGACCGTGTTGTCGAAGCCGAACTGCCGCGCGACCACACAGTCGGTATAACCTTCGGTGACAATCACCTCGCGTTTCTTGCCGAGCGCCTCACGCGCCAGGTCGAGTCCATAGAGCTGCGAGCTCTTGGAAAACAGCGGGGTTTCTGGCGAATTAATGTATTTGGCCGACTGATCATCGGCGAAATGCGGTAGGATCCGCCCCCCGACGGCGATCGTACGCTTCTGGACGTCCCGTATCGGGAACAGTACCCGTCCTTTGAAACGATCGTAGTGCCGGCCGCTCTTCTGCGACACGCCCACTAGCCCAAGCCGCTCCAGATGATCGACTGAAAATTCTGAAGAACGAACCTGCTCAACGAGCCAGGTCCACTCGTTGGGCGAGAACCCGACGCGGTGCCGCTCGATGCTTTCTTGGTTGATACCGCGATCCTGGAGATAATCACGTGCCAATTGGGCACGGGGATCGCTCAATAGCAGCTTATGAAACAAATCGGCCGCCCAATCGTGAGCCCGGTAGAGCGTCCGTTTGTCGTCACGGGCCGCTTGTTGTGATTCGCCAGAGCCTCGACCGCGGCGAATATCAATACCAGCCCGATCGGCCAAGATCTCGAGCGCTTCGCCAAACTCGACGTTGTCGCGACGCATCACAAAACTGAATGCGTCACCGCCGACGTCGCAGACCCAACAGCGAAATGTCTGTCGCTCTGGATTTACTTGGAAGCTGGGGCGTGTGTCGTCATGCCACGGACAGAGCCCTTTGTAGATACGACCCTGGCGCTGTAGCGGGACCGCTTCCCCTACCAGGTCCACAATGTCCGTGGCTTGCCGGACTTGCTCTTTCGTATCAAACGAAGATGTCAAAGACACCTGCGACTCCTGTGGCGTCGTGCGAAAGGAAAAAGAAGCAACGCAGCCAACTGTCACAAGCCGCAGGTCTTCCTTGACCTTTCAAAAAGTGCAAGGCAAACGCGTTCGCCTCACACAGCCCTCCTCGACAGCGGGCAGATTATATGACAGCTGGTTTGACGCGGTCAACGCGAACCGCCGCCATGCTAGCACCCATTCGCGTGTGCCAGCAGAGGCCCTCAATTATCGCGTTTTCGCGCACTTAGCGAAAGCGCCGGAGACGGCCGTCAGAAGGGCCTCAATCGGCCCACAACGTGGGAATTTCGCATCTACGGCTGCAGATGGGCGGGCCAATCGACCACCGTGACGGAGAGGGTCTCACGCTCGCCGTCTCGCACCACCGTTACGGCAACGGCTGATCCAGGCGTCGTCGCGGCAACCTGCCAGAGAAGATCCTCCTGGTCCTCCACGACGTGCTCTCCCCACTTCACGATTCGATCGCCGGCGACGAGCCCGGCCTTTTCCGCTGGCGAATCGGGAACCGTCTCGTTGATCAGAGCCCCCTTTTCGGTCGGCTTGGCGACACGTTCCAAACGAACCCCCAGCCAGCCACGATTAAATTTGCCGTTGTTGGCCCGCAGTCGATCGTAAACTTCGCGCGCCATGGAGCTAGGAATCGCGAAACTGATGCCTTGATAGGTCATGCCGACGATCGCCGTATTGATGCCAACAAGCTCGCCGCGAATATTCACCAAGGCCCCGCCACTGTTGCCTGGATTCACGGCCGCGTCGGTCTGCAAATAATTCTGGTACCGCTTGCCGTTGCGTCCGCCAATACCGCGCCGACCTTTGGCGCTCACAATGCCCATGGTGATGCTGTTGTCTAGTCCGAAAGGACTTCCCACTGCCCAGACCGGCTCGCCGGCTTCCAGAGAGTCGCTATCTCCCCACTGTAGCGCAAGTAGACCGTCCGCTTCGATCTTGAGTACGGCTAAGTCGGTGAGCGGATCGTAACCGACTACCTTGGCCACCTTAGGAGCCCCTTCACGCAAATGGACACGTAGCTCCTCGGCACCTGAGATCACATGATGATTCGTAAGGATGTAGCCTTCTTCGTCGACGATCACGCCTGAGCCCTGCCCGGTCGGCATGGTTTGCGGTTGCGACACACCGAGCAGCGCATTCAGTTCGCTCCCCCCGCCAGATCCGAGGGCCTCGATATAGACGACGCTCCGACCGACCCCTTCGGCAACCAGCTTTGAAGCTTGCGCGAAAGATGCAAGCTGTGAGTTCTCAAGAGTCTCCAAGGCGGCTCGCTGTTGGCCGCGACCGATTGAGTAGCTCACACGCTCGACAAGCGAAACGCCAAGCAGTACTGCCAAGAGGAAGCCGAAAACCCAAAAAAGTGGGACTGCCGAACGGCCAGCCGAACGCGGCGGAACGGGCGCGTCGGCGGGAGTAGGAGCCGGTTCCAGGGATATAGAGACTTCGGAAGAATCGACCGTCATTTCCGCCGGATTCTCGCTGTAGGCAGCCTGATTCTCCCCTTGCGCGTTCAGATAATCGACGAAAGGTGGCTGTCCCTTTGTCGGACCGGTGTCGCCGCTTCGCCCCGCGTCATCCTTGGGCCGGCCGTCATTCTCGGGAGAAATATTCTCTTGCATGGTGCGGATCCTGGTGAACGTACAGCTCTCCGTTGGCCCTCTCGCCGCTACTTCCAAGTATACGCCCCACTGGACATATCATCCAGACAAACGGATGCCTCTAAGAGAACCAGACGCTCAGCATTTCAGGGGAATCTTGGCCACACGACCCCATCGATCTGGGGGCGTAAAAAAGAACACCAAAAACGCAACATTATGTGGTTGTCAGGACGCCACAGCCGCCTATGATGCGTATGACACGCTGACCTACTATGGTGGCATCGTTCGTGCGTGGGCAATCATGGTTTCTGTGGGGCAATGCAAGACATGACCCAGGTTCCACCGTCAAAATATTTTCCGCCCATCGAGCTGGCCGATGAAGAAGGCCTGATGCTGTTCGGCGGAGAACTCTCTCCGAACTGGCTCTTAGACGCCTATTCCCATGGCATCTTTCCCTGGCCAATTTGCGATGGGCGTTCGCTGCTCGCCTGGTGGTCGCCTGATCCGCGTGCGGTCTTAGAGTTCGACGATCTTCACGTATCCCGACGACTGCAGCGCACGCTACGCGCCGGCAAATTCCGCGTTACGTGCAATCAGGATTTTGCCGGAGTCATTCGCGGCTGCGCGACTGCCGACGGACGTGTCGGCCAAACGTGGCTCTACCCTGAAATGATTGCCGCCTACGAGGAAATGCATCGACTTGGGTATGCCATGAGTGTGGAGACCTGGCTCGATGATCGCCTGGTTGGGGGCACTTATGGGATATCGATGGGTGGCTTCTTCGCCGCTGAGAGCAAGTTTCACACAGAGACCGACGCGTCCAAAGTGGCCCTAATTGCCCTCGTACGTCACCTAAAAGCACAGGGCTACACATTGCTCGACATCCAACAATTGACCGAACACACGCAGCGCCTCGGTGCCACAGAAATCCCGCGCAACGAGTTCCTCGATCGTCTCGACCAAGCGATTGTACAACCGACGAAGTTCGGCGTCGACTTTGACAGTGACGTCGAATTCCGAAAATCTTAGGCGTGCGTCTCTTCTCCTAGTAGCCTAAGCCGCAACTGATCGAGCGCCCGCTTTCCGGCCAGTTCCTTACGAATCGCAGGGTGAGCAAGCGTCCTCGCCGAATGAACGTCGCAGCCCTGGCTATCGGCGATGGCAAAGTAGAATCGCTCGGTCTGAGGAATTTTTTTTCCCCCCGAGGCCGCCTCGTTCTCCTGGGCCGTCTCCGCTTCACCCTGACCATTCAATTCTGGCAGCGGGCCGATGGCCAGTCCAAAGTCGGCGTCAAATCGCTCACGGACCTGCTTGGCCATTTCTTCCACCGCCTCGGCAATCGCATCACCCGCACCAAAGATCTCGGTGGTGTGCACTTCG
This sequence comes from uncultured Planctomycetaceae bacterium, assembly GCA_964385715.1. GTDB lineage: Bacteria > Planctomycetota > Planctomycetia > Pirellulales > UBA7805 > MB-PLM-2. Next base: position 5,825 of record CAYLRE010000070.1, on the reverse strand, counting down.
CCCCCTCGATAGATCTTGCCAGCTTCGTCAACGCCCGCCAGCCATGAAGCAGCCAGTCCGGCGGTCGCACATTCGGCAGTCGCTAAGGTGGCTTCCTGCTGCAAGAGTATCCGCGCGACCGCGTCTTGGAGCTCATCCTCCTCCTCTCCAAAAACCAACGACCCTAAGCACTCGCGAATTGTAGCGAGCGTTGGCGCCATGGCCGCTTCGCATGCATCGGCGTCCACACCCTTGGCCGTCACACGAAGCGTAATTGTCGCCGCATGGACTGTAATGCCAACCGAAGGTTCTCGACCTCGCCGAACCAGATCGGGCAACATCGATTCGAGCTGGCTCTCCCCTACGCCAAAACACTTCAACTGGTGGTGCCGGATCGTGGTTTCGGCGGGGGCAATCTCGCGAATCCGCGGCGCCACCGATTCAGCCCACATTGGCTTCATCTCCGCTGGCACCCCAGGCAGCGCGAACAGGCAACTGGCCTCGACCTGGCAGGGTTGCTCACCAGAAGTCGGGGCACGCCCAGCATCCGACCGTTTCACCTTCATCTCAATCCCTGGCGCCGTTCCGTGAGGGTTGGAAATAATCTCACTTCCCTGCGGAAACATCGCCTGCACGCGATTCGCCTTTGGCATCTCCCGTCCACGGCGGCGGAACAGTGACGTGATGTGCTCAAGCGTCGGCTCGTCTAGCTGCAGCTCGGTGCCGGTTGCCACAGCGATCGCGTCCCGGGTCAGATCGTCGGCTGTGGGGCCGAGCCCACCGGTAATCACCACGATCTCTGCCCGCTCGGTCGCTCGTAGGACGACGTCTGCGCACGATGCCAGATCATCGCCAACCGTGGAATGAAATCTCACCGAAATCCCCAACTCGACCAAGCGTTTGGAAAGCCAAGCACTGTTGGTATCGACTCGTTCACCACTCGTTAACTCGTCGCCAATGGCGACAACCTCTGCCAGCATAGCTTTCCTCTTCTTTCGGTCGGCCGTCGTATTCCGTGCAGCCAAGCATCATCACAAGACATCACATCCTGCCTATCTTGGCAACTCGCCAGTCATCTCAATGGTGAGCCGCTTCCCCCCAAGGGCAAGACCTAGCTCCCCGGTATATTGGGGCTTTCCCGCTATATTGAATGAGCAACCATCACTCACATAGCGACCTCAATTGAACCGATACGCCATTGTAGACCTGCTCACACCGAATTGGCGAGACGAAGCAAGGCGAGTACCGAAACATCCATGGCACGACTCCGACTCAATATCGACGGCATGCACTGCGCCAGTTGCAGCGAGCGAGTGGAAAATGCCCTGGCGTCCGTCTCCGGAGTGGCCGCAGCTAGGGTCAATTTGACAACAGCCCAGGCATCCGTCGTTTACGACGACTCTGAAACCAGCTCGACACAAATGATCGCGGCCGTCGAGAAAAGCGGGTACCGCGCGTCTCTCCCCGATGACGCGATCCCAGTCATCGAGTCGCTTCAAATCCGCCAGGCAAAGGAATCTCGATTCTGGCTGGTCCGGCTTGTTGCAGCGTTGGTGTTCTCTCTTGCCTTGGTACTGGCGACCTTTGCCTTGCCACTTTCAGTGCCATCGCAGCTGTGGACGCAAATCACTCTGGCAACGGTGATGTACGGCTTCGTTGGCTGGCCCTATCTGAGCGGAGCAGGCCGTCGGCTGGCTCACCTGAGCACGAACATGGATACGCTCGTCGCCTTGGGAACCGGCGCCGCCTACCTTGCTGGTATCCTGTCGGTCAGCGATCACCTACTCGGCCGCAATGATGCGACACACGGCGCCATGATGTACCTCGACATGGCAATGATCCTCACCTTCGTGACACTGGGAAAGTGGCTCGAGACACGAGCCAAGGGCCGGGCCGCGGAAGCCATTACCGGCATGGTCACGCTGGCCCCTACGGAAGTTCGGCGCCTCGGCGAAGCGGGGGTTGAAACAGTTCCGCTTGATGATGTCGTGATCGGGGAAATGGTGCTGGTTCGTCCTGGGGACCGCATTCCACTCGATGGACGTGTCCTTTCTGGTCGTAGCGATGTCGACGAATCGTGGCTCACTGGCGAATCCATCCCGGTCGAAAAAAGCTCGGGCGACGACGTCTTCGCCGGCACCCTCAACGGGGCCGCGGCCCTGACCGTGGAAGTTCAACAGACGGCGGGCACGACCACGCTCGATCGGGTCGTCGAACTCGTCAATCGAGCTCAAGAGTCGAAAGCAGATTCGCAGCGGCTCGCGGACCGTGTGGTCTCCTATTTTGTGCCGGCTGTTCTATTCGTCGCCGCAACGACTTTCCTAGCTTGGTACGCCACGGGGACCACGACAACCGGCCTCTCGGCGGCCATTGCGGTGTTAGTGGTCGCCTGCCCATGCGCCCTGGGATTAGCAACGCCAACCGCCGTCCTCGTTGCTAGCGGACGAGCCGCGCAACTGGGCATCCTCGTCAAAGAAGCGAGAGCGCTCGAGGTCGCCAGAAAGATATCACTCGTCATTCTTGACAAGACCGGCACCGTGACCGAAGGCAAACCAGCGCTGACCAAACTGCTCTGCACCCCAGGACACTCCGAGGAGGACCTATTAAGAACGGCAGCCGCAGCAGAACAGTCAGCAACCCATCCGATTGCCATGGCAGTCGTCGCGGAAGCCGAACAACGGAACTTCGACCTTTGCGCGGCCGTGGAACTGGAAACATTGCCTGGTCACGGCGTACGTGCTACGGTAGCCGACCGGAGTGTACTAATCGGCAATCGCCGCCTCATGGAGAGCGAGGGAATCGATTTAGCCCCGCTAGGCCAACAATCCGACTCACTTACGGCGGATCAGATCCCCATTTTTGTCGTCCGCGAACACAAACTCTTGGGCGCCCTCGTCATCGAAGATCGAATCGCCCCACACAGCGCCGCAGGAATCGACGAACTAAGGCAACTCGGTCTCAATATCGCGATCGTCTCTGGCGATCAACATTCGGCCGTCAAACGAGTCTCGGACGCAGTCGGTATTGAGGACTTCGTCGCCGAGGTACGTCCTGATGAGAAGCAGCAAATTGTGCAGGAGCGACTCGAAGCGAATACTGGCGTCGCCATGGTCGGAGATGGAATCAACGACGCGGCAGCCCTGGCTTCTGCGGACCTTGGCGTCGCTATCGGCAGCGGAGCCCAGGTGGCTGTGGAAACGGGGGACCTGGTCTTGATCAGCGGCGACCTGCGACTGGTTCCGCGGGCGATCCGGCTTTCCCAGGCGGCGTTAAGAATCATCCGTCAAAATCTCGCCTGGGCTTTCGCCTACAACGCATTGCTTATTCCCTTGGCGGCGACTGCCGTTCTTCCACCGGCGGCAGCGGCGGCGGCCATGGCGCTAAGCAGCGTTTCGGTAGTTGCGAATAGCCTTCGGCTTCGCCGCTTTGGGTCGCAGAAGCTCTAGACGGTCGAGCGCGTCCTCAAGTTCAAGCAATAACAACCGCCGACGAGAACGATCGTTTTCGATCAGGGCCGAACGTTCTGCCTTGAGCTGCTCGAGGTGTAACTCAGCAGACAGCAAAGCGATTTCCATCTGCCGGATATTCACCGTGGTAGGCGAGCCGTAGTCATTGCGATCACTGTGCGACACGTAACGAAAAGCATCGAGTCGCTTGAACAGTAGGTGAGCTTCCGCTTCCGCGATCTTGATCTCCGACTCCAGTTCCCGCATCCGCAGTGGGTACTCACTGCTCGTGTATTGGCGCAGTTTGAGACGTGCGATCTCGACATGACGCTGAGCACGACGTACTTCATCTACCGACGCGTCAGAGGCATGTTTCTCTCCTGCTGTAGCAAAGCAAGGTGTTAGCAGAAACGCGGACGCGAAGAGCAACGACAGAACCATAATTCGGCAGCACATCAGAACAATCTCCCGCGGTCAGCGAACTGGAGAATTTGGGAACATCCTCCCTAGTTCCCAGCCTAATTGGAGCTATCGAATTGGCCAAATCTGGCTGATACCGGGGCATTTCAGCCCAGCCAGACCTGTGCGTAGGCGGGCACAAAAAAAGCCGCCCCGGCTTTCGCTGGGGCGGCTTGGGATAGCAATTTAACCGTCAGGCAACCTAGGCAGCCTTACGACGGCGGTAGGCCAACAGGCCGAGGCCGATCAGGCCCATGGCAGCCATACCGATGGCGGCGGGCTCCGGAACCGGAGGTCCACCACCGACGACAACGAGGTCGAACGGAATCTGCGGACCACCCAAGCTCAGGATGATCGAGTTGACCGTCAACAGGCTTTGCAGTCCCGTCAGGTCCAGACCGGTCGGGAATACGAAGCCCATGCTACGAGTCGTCACGCCCGGCTCAGCAAACGAGGTCGATTCCGACAACTCGTTGCTCGTGGCCGTCGGGAACGAACCGAGCAGGATCGTGTTGTGATTACCAGGAATGAAGCTGTTCGTTCCGTTCTTCAGAACGTACGAGATCAGCGTGTTACCTTCCCAGTCGATCACAACTTCACCCGTGCCGGCATCGTAGATCAGATCCGGAATTGCCGGATCGAGATCGCCAGAGGCACCTTCCACATCGCCCGAAGCATCCGGGGCCGGGTTGAAGTTCGTGAACATCGTTTGGATGTCCAAGTTGTCGACGTCCTCGTCATGCGGATCGAGGGTCGTCGTGGCACCGGTGCCGTCACCGTGAACGTCACCCTGGATACGCGCCTTCGGCGTGGTCCAGTTGGTGGTACCAGGACCGGTGAAGTTCGTGAACGCCGCTTGGATATCCTCGAGGTTCGAGACATAACCATCGCAGTCGGCGTCACCGAGGGCACACATGCTCTGCGGCACAGCTGCACCATTCGGTCCGTCAATGATGAACGGTCCGACCGGGGCGTCTAGATACGCATGAATCGAACCGGGCTCGTAAGGAGCAACAATTCGAATCGTGTGCTGCAGGGCGAGAGCACCACCGGAGAACGTGGTGGTGAACGACTGCAGTGCGACTCCGGTCGATCCATCGTCATTGACGTGGCCGCTACCGAAGTTGCTACCCGGCATGAACCACTCGGACGATTGTCCGTATTCGCTGGGAAGATGCCAGTCATTGACACGAGCCCATGGAATCGGAGCGCCGGGGGTACCAAACCAGTTGTCGAAGGGTTGGTGCGTTACGCTGTCGTCCCAGGTATCGATGACGGTCGAGCCAATCGAGGTCAGACCAACAGCAGCGTCGTCGGAATAGTTCCAGATCGTGGCACCGACGGCACCGATCGCCGTGTACGCGCCGAAGAAACCATCAAAGTGGTTCGCTTCCGTGGCAACGCCAGGACGGGTCGTCGACATGTTACCCCACTTCTGCCAGACACCGGAGATCGTCGGATCGCCAGGGGTGGCACGCCACCAAGCGGATTCGTTAGCCGCAAATCCACCGGAGTCGCCAAGCGGACCACGCGTTCCACCAATGTGGACCGAACCGCAGCAACCGCTCGTTGTAAAGATGTCGTAGATGTACTGATAGCCGGTCACACCATCTTCGGTGAAGAGACCGTCGGCCAAGGGATCGTTACAGAGCTGAATCGTCTGAACCCCTGGCGCTGGGTTATAGCTGGGGTTGTTACATCCAGCACCGCTAACCGCGGGAGTCTGTGCCTGCACCGTGCTAGGCAGCAGTGCGAGAGCCAGCACGGCCAGCGCTGCTCCGCTCGTACAAAGGTGTTTCTTCATTCGTACTACACTTCCTTTCTCAAAAAAAAACATTTCCCCGAAGGATCCAAAATATTTACCAAAGAAAAACGAACATCCCCTTGCTGCACTCTTCAAAGAACCGTTCGTCTAACCAACTGTCTTAGTCGGTAAACCAA
>CAYLRE010000069.1:0-18559 GCA_964385715.1 uncultured Planctomycetaceae bacterium | reverse complement strand
TTTGAGAATTCGTGTGAGCCAACTTGTCAACACGCGGTGTCTGCTTGCCGAACGATTCGTCAATAAACGCATCGGTCGCGCAACGTCATCGCAGTGCGATTACGGCTCACGGGTAGGAAAGCTGAGGTAGGTTGTGGGGAGGGATGGTGTAGCCGCATCGTGTTCCGATCGATGCAGGCTGGGTAGGTGCGTCCTAGTCTAGGCAAGTCTCCGGGCTGCCGTCAACATTTGATCCGTCTTAACAAAGTGCAAGTGAGCGGCAGCTCGCGTCAGTCTCCGTTTTGCTCTTTATTAGCCTCGAAACTCAAAAGCCGCAGTAAATCACGTCGTCGAACGATGCCTACGTACTTATGGGGGGCCTCTGAGCTAACCACCGGCACACAGTCATCGCGACCGTCTTTAAGTAGACGCCAGGCGTCGCCCAATGTCTCATCTTGTTTGAGAACTTTGCGCACCGGAACCGCCAGATCCTCCGCGGTGACGAGCATCTTCACGGTTGGTTCAAAAATCACGTCACGAACGTCCGGGTAACGAATAATGCCGATCAGCTCATTGACATCATTGACCACGGGGTAGGTGTTGTTGTGACTATGTTCGATATGGTCGAGCACCTCGTCAATTAATGCCGCCGCCAAGAGCGGTTTCACGGTACGCCGCGTAACCCGTAATACATCGAGCCGGTCGGCCGGGCTGCCTTTCAGCGGATTGACGCCAAAGGATTGCATGATGCGGAACGCCATTCCGCGCAGCTGCTCAAGCGGCGTGCTCGTCGTATGCAGAATCGTGTCAGCCACCGGAACTTCGCCGGCGCGAAGCACGGCAGTGCGAACCATGATCGGCCCGATGATTTCGAAAAACACGACGGTGCCAAGGATGATGTCCTGGAGCTGCTTGCCAAAGACCTCATCCCTTTGCACAGCAATGGCAGAAAGCGCGATGGCCGCTCCAGCCTGCGAGAGCAAAGCGGTTCCCATCCATCGCTTCACTTGCGGACCGTCTCGATGGGCATTGGTCGCGAAAAAGATACCAAGGTATTTACCGGCACTTCTCAGGACGATGTAACTAACACCTACAGCCCCAGCGTACCACAGATTGAGCAAGTCCATCTCAGCGCCGTGAATGACGAAAAACACGACACATAGCAGGCCGGTCAATTTATCGAGCGCGGCGCCGATATCGTCCGCCACGTCAGAAGTCGACGCCAGCACGGTACCCATCGTGAGGAACGTAAGCAGGTACGGCACGTTGAGAAGTTCGCAAACAGCCATCAGTGGAGCAATGATCGCTGTTAACAGGACGAGCCAACGCGTCGCCGGCAAAATGCCACAGAAGAAACTCACCGCCAAACCGGCAAACACGCCTAAAAGGCCAGCGGCCGCGATATTCAACGAGAGCTCGAGATACTCCGCACCGATCGCGCCCCATGAGAACTGGCCCGGCCGCATCGAGTTAACCAGTACGAATAACAGCTCGAATATAACGATCGATGCCAGGTTGTTGAGCACCACCAAGCCTGTCGTGAATTCTGTAAGCGGCCCTTCGCTGTGATTCTCTTTGAGCACCAGCACGGTCGTCGCCGGCGCCGTCGCCAGTGCGAGTGCGCCGAACAGCACGGCGTGACGCCAGTCGAGCGGGGCGTCGCCCAGCATCAAGCCCAACGTCGGTCCCAGAAGCAGCAGGCCGCCGGTCACCAGAACCATGGTCGCCGACAGTTCCCCAATCGACATCGGGATCAGTCGCTTGAACAGTCGACGGCAACGAGCCAGTGGGAAATGGCACCCCATATTGAAGAGCACCAGCGCGATCGCAAATTTGCTTACCGGCTCCAGGTATTCAAGATGCTTCTCGGGAATATAGATTCCTTGAAGCGATACCGTGTAACCGAATTGGACAAAGATCCATTCAAAGAAGCCAGCCAGTGGGGTGTGCGGCCCTAACGCGAGACCGACCAGCAAGTACGCCGTGACCCGCGGAAGGTGAAGCATCCGGGCAATGTGCCCCGCCAGCAGCGCAGACGCCAGCAGCAGCCCCAGGGTGAGGGCCAGGTACCAGTCGGGTTGACCGACCTCAGCGTGTTGAGATATCTCGGCGAGCAGCAAGTCTTCGTCGGTATTTCAGCCGACCTCGTTCGCAGTTGCGAATGAACATCACGAAAAGGGCGATTGGTGACCAGCCCCTGGTCGCAACGCTCGTCAACTTCGATTGGCGAGGATTGTAGCCTAGATTCCGCTAACTTGCCCACAGGAGGTTTGCGGTCGGGCCAACCATTCACAGAGGTACCAGATCATCAATATTCGTCGAGAAATAGCGTGAGACCGGTTCTTTTCTCACTCCCGTGGCTTTTCGACGGGGCCGTTGAATTTCCAGCCAAACTGGGCCGCCAATGCCTCTGCGAGCCGACGGGTGTTCACCGACCGGGCGTCGGAGCGGATGTGAACTAAGTCAGAGTATGCCTCCGCGGGATGATTCTTTAGATCGCCAGCGAGCATGACCAGGTTGTCGAACTTCTGTGGTAGGGCCGCCATGAAACTCTCAAAATCTTTCATGATCTCAGGCCCGATCGTCCGCGTGAGCGCCGGATGGACCTGTCCGTGGATGATGACAACCGTTCTACCTTGGTCACGGGCTCGCTCCAAAAACTCGAGCAGAGACTTTCGGAGGAATCTTGAGTCGGGTCCGATACCGTAAACCTCGGCCTCACGTTCGATCCATCCATCGGTGTCCCAACTAGAATCGATGGCCTCGTCTCGAGGTTTGAGGCCTTCGCCTGGTGCAACAACTTGTGCAGCCGCGGGCCGATGGTATCCAAATTCAGAAACCGGTCCGTACAACGCATGCTGCAGCGCGGTTCGTTGCTGGTAAAGCGGTACAATCAGACCAATGATGCCGCCTCCTAGTCGAGCCGGTTCCGCCAAGCTCCAGATCTCGGAATCCCAGCAGTGGGCCAGTGCGTTAGGCGTTAAGAGCGGTAGCCAACGAGTTCCCGAGATCGTGCCATTGAGGCTTAGCGGACTGATGTAGAGCAGCGTGATATCTGGATCAATTGCTTGGTAGTGCGATTCGACCAAGGGCAAGTCGTCGGTTAGCGAACGCGGGACATACTCAGATCCTAACTGCACCGCAAAGGTGCGTAAAGGAAAACAACAAGACTGCCGGTGGTCTCGACGGAAACGATGCAGATCAGTGCCAGGCCGCGGAGTGCCGCCCTGTACCAAGAACGCGCCCTGTACCAAGAACGCGCCCTGTGCCAAGAACGCGCGGTAAAGTTCGGTCCGTGCTAGCGTGCCCGGCGAAATCGCACCCCGTTCGAGCACGGGGCAAAGAAAAGAAAGTGGAGGATAGGGGACTCGAACCCCTGACCTTCTGGCTGCCAGCCAGACGCTCTCCCAACTGAGCTAATCCCCCGATTGGTCAGATTTTCCGCTGCACACGAGCAATTCTAAGCTCTGGCCGCCTCGTTCGCGAGGCCACCCAAACGACCGGCCCAGCGCCCAGAGAAGCTTATGGCCTTGTCGTGCGCAAGAGAAAAACCTATCACCGTGGTGCGTTCGTGTCAACGGTGTCTGAGCAGACCAAATTCATCACAGGGGCACCTGGTTCCGGGGCCAGGAAGGATCGCGTGAAGAAGCACGTTCTAACAGCGATCAAGTGGAGCATCTCGCTAGCGATCATCGTCTATCTCGTGCGAAGCGTGATGGCCGACAATCCAGAGACGTTCGCTCGACTCCGCGATGAGTCCAAGGATTGGTCGCTACTGGCGATCGCTCTGGCACTGGAGCTGACGGCGGTCACGCTCACGTTCGTGCGCTGGTACTGGCTCGTGCGTGCCCTCGACCTTCCATTTCGCTTCGCCGATGCCCTCCGTCTTGGCTTCATCGGATATATGTTCAATCTTGTCTCGCTCGGCTCGGTGGGTGGCGACCTGTTCAAGGCAGTATTTCTTGCCCGTGAACAGCCAGGCCGTAAGACTGAAGCAGTAGCGACGATCATCTTCGACCGCGTGATTGGGCTCTATGGGCTGCTCATCCTGGCGAGTGTGGCGATGCTCAACCTGGACTTTTCCCAGTTTGGCGACGCCTCGGCAACGCTGATGACGGTTCGATGGGTCACCTTCGCGGCCACGGGAGTGGTTACCCTGGTTTTTATCGCTCTGCTCTTGCCCTTCTTCTTGGAGGGGCCGATCGTCGAGCGGCTGTGCGGCATCCCCAAGATTGGCAGCACCATTCGCAAACTGGTCAACGCGGCGTTGGCCTATCGAAGAAATCGTGACGTGCTATGGATGTCGATTCTGCTGACGATCGGCATCCATATCCTCCACACCTTGACCTTCTACTTCTGCTCCGTCGCACTTCCCGATGAGGCCCCCGCGCTGGCATCGCAACTTGCGGTAGTTCCCATCGGAGTGTTGAGTAGTGCGATTCCGCTACCGATGGGCGCACTTGGAGCATTCGAGATGTTCATGGAGTTCTTCTACGCCCAGATCAGTCCGGTCGATCCGGCACCGGTTGGTCAGGGGCTCCTGATCACACTCACGTTCCGCGTGATCACGATCCTGGTCGCTATGATCGGCGTTGTGTACTACCTTCGCCGACGTCGCGAAGTCGATGAGGCGTATCACCAGGCAGAACTAGAGGAAGAGGCCGAAAACGCTAATTCCTAGAGCGACGTGCTTTTCTAGCTACGTCATTCGCCAGTCTCGTTCGTCGAGACAGACGGATACGGCTTGCCATCGACAAACAGCTTGCCACGAGACACGACAAACGGAGCGGCCGTGTTGTCGAGCACGTCGCAATCGTCCAGATTCGCTTTGCAGTAGCCGTCGACCCGCACCTGAGCCCGCCCGTTATTGCCAACCAGGCACTGCGACGCCGTAATTCGAGACGCCCCTTGGACCGAAATCCCACTGCGTCCATTGCCACGCAGGTTCAAGCCGACCAGGGAAATTTTGCTCACGGCATCCGCGGCCTGTATACCATCGAGTTGAAAACCCTGGATTGTTAGGCCGCTGATCTCAACGTGATCCACGCGGTACAACAGCAAGCCAGCGCCGTGCCCCGCGCAGCGGAGTCGATACGTCTCGGGTAGCCTGTTCCCTTCGACCCGAAAGTAGATGGTGCCGTCGTGGTAGCACCACTGGCCCGGCTCGAGTCGAGGTCGTACCAGAGAGCCCTTCTTAGCAAACACCTGAGGCAGCGGGCGGCCTTCGTTGTAAAGCATTTGGTGTGAGAGCAACGTGGGACGATATCGGAATACCGAATTTCCTACGCTCTCCCAGGCTGAGTCTGGAATGGCAACCGTGCCATCGAGCGTCGCGCCCTGCCCTTCAATGCGAAACGGCTCGCGCCGCGTCCCACTGTTCTTGTGGCCAAAAAGAACCACGTTCTCGTAATAAGGTTGACCGGTATTGGCGACAACGATGCGTCCGCCGCTGCCGGCAAGTTCCGTCGCCCGGCGGATCGTTTCCACAGGCCCGGCGCCTCGTCCCGTGGGCTTCGACGAAATCCCGTCGAAGCGATCGCTGCCAATCTGGTTGTCAACGTAAATTGTCTTGGCCGAGACTGGGCCTGCAGTGATACACGGCAACAGAATTGATGCCAGGAGCAGTGAGGTTCGTACGGCATTATTCATCTGTGTTTCCACCATGTCGCTATGAGTCTCACCCATTTTGAAATGCTTCTCGGCCTGATTTGCTCGCCCTGGCGTTACCCCAATATCTCGCGAGCCAACACTAGTCTAGCATGTCAGATGGCACGAAGCGGCTATCGAAGGTCGCCAGAAAGAGCTAGCAGGCGAGGACATCCGCGATGAGAATCACAATCGGCAATACCGCCCTGGAATTGACGCAAGGTGACATCACGCAGCAGAACCTAGACTGTCTCGTCAACGCGGCAAACAGCCGTCTGGCGGGCGGCGGAGGTGTCGACGGGGCCATTCATCGAGCAGCTGGTCCGGCACTGATGGCTGAAACGGAGCGGCTCTTTCCAGAGGGTTGCCCAACCGGCCGGGCAGTCATCACGTCTGCCGCAAACCTCGGCGCCAAATACGTCATTCACGCCGTCGGTCCCATCTGGAACGGTGGACTCCGTGGTGAGCCGGAACAACTTGCATCTGCCTATCAAAGTTGTTTTCTCTTGGCCAAGGAAAACTTTTGCAACAGTATCGCCTTGCCCGCTCTCAGCACGGGAGCCTATGGCTACCCGATGGATCAAGCGGCTCGGGTGGCAATCGGCGAAGCGATCGCCTTTTTGAGTGAGCACTCTACCCCACAACTCGTGAGATTCGTTCTGTTCGGCGAAGGTGCCTACGGCGCATTCTCGGCGGCGCTCGAAAGGCTCGCTGCGGATGAAGGCGAATCGGCTGACTACTAGTTCGCAAGCTCTAGTCCACGGATTCCGCATCCGCCTTTTCTTCCGCCGCGCTCTTGCGGTAGTAATTTGGCACAAGCTGCCAAAGATCGTCACGTTGGCCAGTCTGGTACTGCAGATACCCCCAGCGTCCGACGAACTCGGCGCTCGGGGCCCAACATTCCGGATCGCATGCCGTGACGTGCTCTGGCAGTTGATCTTGGACCTTCGTGAGCACCGGCCCCGTGACCACATCGCCTGCCTGAAGACCCGCGGTCCACTCGTCCACATCAACGATGTGGGGTTCAATGACGGTCTTCAATGAACCTGAGGTAAGTTCGTCTCCTGACAATTCAAATTGGGCCGCGAAGAGCTGACCGCGAAAAGCATCCATCACTGCCCATAGACGCCGAGTCGCAACCTCGCTATCGGCATCGCCGTCAGGCTTGTGTTTTGCACCCAAGGCAATCACTTCAAGCGTATTCACACCGACCACATCGGCGCCCGTAACGTAGGCCAACGTTTTGGCAGCCGTGATCCCGATTCGCAAACCCGTAAACGAGCCGGGACCTGCGCAAACGGAGATCAATTCCAAGTCCGTCGGCTGCCAGCTGACCTCTGCTAGCAATTCCTGGACACCGACGGCGAACGTCGCCGCCGTACGCTGATCGGTTGGTAGCTGGCGATCCGCCACCAATTTATCCCCCTCGAGAACTGCCAGAGAGCCAATTCGTTCGGTGGTTTCCAGGGCCAGATTTCGCATGGCAAGTCTTGCTAATTAGTGCGTTGGGCAGAGGTTGTGTAACGGGTGTGCCAGCTTGCCGGTTTTCTGAGTTGGCGGCAAGTCCCACCCCGGGACCAGGTCGGATTACCTTGACCCGCTGCCGAATGCGTCTTAAATTATGGGTTTGCCACGACTTAGACGCCTTTGGAGTATCGCGGGTACCCTACGGGGCATCGGGCGTGACCAACCGCCCTCCTGGCGTATTCAGTTCCATGCTTTCCCCTTCGGACCGCCGAAGGTCGAGCAGCAACCCACACAGACAGTTCACCTCCATGGCCGAAAAGCGAGCTCTTATCAGCGACGTTCACGGCAACCTTGAAGCGCTCGAGGCCGTGCTGGCCGATATCGCCGAACAAGGAATCACCGACGTCTACTGCTTGGGCGATATCATCGGCTACGGGCCCAATCCGCGTGAGTGCATCGACCGGATCATGGAGTGTAGCGTTTGCCTATTGGGCAATCACGATCAAGGTGCGTTGTTTGATCCAGAAGGTTTCAATACTGGTGCCGAGCGAGCCATTTTTTGGACACGCGACCAACTCGAAGGCGGCGGAGGCAATCCGAAAGACAATGCCCGCCGCTGGGACTTCCTCGGCGAGCTACCTCGCAATTATCGAGAGAACGGTTGCCTCTACGTCCACGGATCGGCACGCAATCCGCTTAACGAATACGTCTTTCCCGAGGACATATACAACCAGCGCAAGATGGAGAAGATCTTTGCGTTGATTGAACAATATTGTTTTCAGGGGCACACTCACGTGCCTGGCGTATTCACCGAGAGTCTGCGGTTCATTGGTCCGGAAGAAATCGACGGCGCGTACGAATTAGGTACAGAGAAAACGATGACCAACGTTGGCAGTGTTGGACAGCCACGCGATGGCGACCCTCGATCCTGCTACGTCATCGTCGAAGACAACACACTGCGATATCGTCGTGTCGAGTACGATCTCGAAACGACGGTCAAGAAAATTTACGACACACCGGAACTCGACAACTTTCTCGGCGATCGTCTACGAGAAGGCCGTTAGCGCACGTCTCAACGTATTTTCACGCCGCGTCAACGTTCCAACTTTCATTCAATCCGCGCGACCTCCCCCCCCACCTTCGCGCGACGTTCAGGAGAGGACGGCTAGAACACCGTGTTGGATAAGCGATTCTTACTTTTCTTATTGCTCTCGGTCACCATTATGTTTGGCTGGCAGGCGCTCACCATGCCCAAGCCCGACAAGAATGCTGGCAAGAACCAGAACGCCGCACAGAACGAACAGCAGAAGCAGGACGCTGCGGGTGCAGACAAAGAGCAGGCTGCCGAGGGCGAGCAGGACAAGAAGGCGTCCGCCGATGAGGGCGAAGAGCCCGTGGACGCGGCAACCCCAGACTTCGCGGCCTCGCCGGAATTGCCCGTCGAGTTTGCCACACTCGGCTCACTCGATCCCGCGTCCAAGTTTCGCATGCTGGTGACCATCACCAACCGCGGTGCCGGCGTCGAGACCATCGAAGTTACCCACAACAAGTATCTCGACGTCGTCGATCGCAGTGGCTATCTCGGATACTTGGCCCTCAGCGATGTTGCGGCTGAGCCACCGGAAACAGGTGATGCCGATTCCAAGAAAGAATCAGACAGCCGTCCCAAAACAATCGGCTGCCAGGTTTCCGTCGTCGGCCCCGGTACGCCAGCTGCCGCAGCCGGATTACAAGTCAACGACGTCATCACTGGTATCGACGGTGAGAAGGTAACCAATGCTGCCGGTTTCCATCGCATCCTTTCCAAGAAGCGACCCCGCCAGACGATCGAACTTAAGATCAAGCGAGCCGGCGCCGAGCAGTCGCTCACGGTCAACCTTCGCCGACGTCCCGTTTCGATCGTACGACCGGAATACCACGCCCATGAACTGATCACGACTGCCGATACGGAGCATGACCCCCTCTCCTTTATGTTTACGCTCGACTCGGTCGGTGATCGAGACTTCGACAATCTGCTCAACAGCAACATCGACCTACGTAAAGTCAATTGGCAGATCACGGATCAGGGTGATCCGAATCTGGTCGAGCTGACCTACCCCGTTCCAGGTACCGAGCTCACGGCCGTCAAACGCTACCGCTTGGTGCCGGGTGAGCAAACGGTCGACGTCGATCCGCATGCCAAGGCGTACCACCTCACGCTGGAAGTCGAAGTTCAAAGCAGCAGCGACAAGCCGCAAGAGGTCTCCTATCGACTCAACGGTCCCACAGGCTTACCCACTGCCGGTTGGTGGTTTGCCAACAAGGTGCAACGCGAGTGGTGGGCCACGGGCCTCCGCGACGTGGTACGCCAACTCGAAGAGGGCGACATCGCCTTGATGGGATCCGACTCGATCGCTCAAGCCATCGAGGATAAGGAACTCGACAAGCGTTACTCTAAGCAGGGCCTGGCGATCGACTACATGGGAGTCGACGCCCTCTACTTTGCTTCTGTGCTGATTCCCAACCGACCAGAAGGGACGAATTGGATAGCCAAGTCGGGACCGGTCGCAGTCGGATCGCTCCCGCAAGGTCGAGATAAACGGTTGCCACGCAAGTTGACTAACGTTACCTGTCGACTGGTCAGCAACAAGTTCTCGGTAGCCAAGGATCAACCGCTAACACATAGCTTCACGGTCTTTGCGGGTCCTAAGCAAAAGGATTTGCTGCTCAAGTACGGACCAGAAGGGCGAACCGACGACCGCAACCTTAGCGACCTGATCTACTTCGGCATGGCCCTGTTCACCGTGACGGCCAAGGCTCTCGGTTGGGTGCTCGGCATGTTCTCATTCCTGCCTAGCTATGGACTCTCGATTATCTTGCTGACAATCACGGTTCGAGTCTGCATGTACCCGATCTCCAAGAAGCAGGCACTCAACGCGATCAAGATGCAGGAGCTTGCTCCTGAAATGAAACGCATCTCCGAAAAATACAAGAAGGACATGGAAAAGAAGAGCAAGGCTCTTCAGGAGATGTACAAGAAGCACAACTACAGCCCGTTGGCCGGCTGTTTGCCGCTGTTCATCCAGATGCCGATCTTTATCGGACTCTACAAATCGTTGCAAACCAATATTGAACTGCGTGGGGCTCCGCTGATCAGCGACGCCATTCGTTGGGCCGATAACCTAGCCGCGCCCGATATGTTGTTGCGATGGGACGGCTGGATGTTCTTCTCTGACAAGACTGGCTGGCTTGGCCCGTACTTGAACGTGCTTCCGCTGTTTACGGTGGCCCTGTTCCTGTGGCAACAGAAGCTGTTCACGCCGCCACCGACCGATGAGCAGTCGGCCATGACCCAGAAGATGATGAAGTACATGATGCTGTTCATGGGCTTGATGTTCTTCAAGGTCCCCAGCGGTCTCTGTATCTACTTCATCGCCTCGAGTTTGTGGGGCATCGGCGAGCGAAAGTTGCTCCCCAAACCGAATCGTGCAGCTCCTCCTGCTCCGATCAAGGCGGCCCCGAAAGAGTCGTCCAAGGGCAAGAATGAGGACTCGACGACGAATGGCGGTGGCAACAACAAGAAGAATCGTTCCAACAAAAAGAAGGGCAAGCGATAATCGCTCGCCGAGCGTCTTCAGCTCAAAAACAGACCTCCTGGTCGACGACGTAAGAGGCTCGCATGGCCTACGCATTGGACGAAACGATCGTCGCCCTGGCTTCGGCTCCCGCCGGGTCTGCCCGCGCGATTGTTCGAGTCGCTGGAGCGGACACTGCCGCCTGTCTCGCAGACTGCTTTGCCGCGAATGACGGTTCGGCTCTCTCCGAGGCGAAACAGGCACAAGTCATCCCGGGCAACATCTGCCTCGACAATCTGAATGCTCCCCTGCCCTGCGACATCTACTTCTGGCCGGACAATCGCAGCTACACTCGCTCGCCACTGGCCGAGATTCACACGATCGGCTCTCCGCCACTTGCCGATGCCTTATTGCGAACGCTTTGTGCACGCGGAGCCAGAACGGCCGAGCCAGGCGAATTCACACTTCGTGCGTTTCTCGGTGGTCGACTCGATCTCACTCAGGCAGAAGCGGTGCTTGGCGTCATCGACGCCGGTGCCGAACAGGAACTCCAGGTCGCCCTCACGCAACTCGCCGGCGGACTCTCGCAGCCACTGGCCAGCCTGCGCGACTCGCTGCTGGAACTTCTGGCTCACCTAGAAGCTGGCCTCGATTTCGTCGAAGAGGACATCGAGTTCATATCCCAACAGGAGCTGCTCGACCAGCTCGACGCCGGAGCGAGGCAAATTCGTGACATTGCCACACAGATGGAGAGCCGTACCGAATCGGCACAAGAAGTACGCGCTGTCCTGCTCGGCGCTCCCAATGCCGGCAAGAGCTCGTTGTACAATGCCCTGGCCCAAGCGGATCACGCGATTGTTTCACAACAAGCCGGCACGACACGGGACTATTTGACGACGGTGGTGCACCTGGACCAGACCGCCTGCCAGCTCGTCGATACCGCGGGCGTTGAGTCCGATGATCCTTGTCGCAAGCCGCTAGAATCCGAGACTGGCACAACCAGCGCGGAGCAGATTGAAGCCGCCGCACAGACTGCCACGGCCGATCAAGGACAACTGGCTCAAGTACGGCTGGTCTGTTTCGACGCCTCTTGCCCGGCCAGCGAAGGAGAGCTGGCGCTGCTCCACGAAGGCGATCCTGCCAGTACCATCGCCGTGCTAACCAAATGTGATCTCGCGACGACGACACTACCCGAGGGAACAGCCGAAACATTCCAGGTTGTCTCGACGAGTAGCGAAACGGGGGCCGGCCTCGACGACTTACGTCAGGCGATTGCCGACAAATTGGCGGAAGTCGACAGCGAAGCGAGCGTGGTCGCATCGACCGCCATCCGCTGCCACGACAGTCTAACGCGGGCTGCCGCCGCACTTGGCGATGCCCGATCGCTCGTCGAATCGCACGCAGGCGAGGAAATCGTAGCAATCGAAATCCGCACGGCCCTCGACGAACTCGGCCGCGTCACAGGCACCATCTACACCGACGACAT
Organism: uncultured Planctomycetaceae bacterium; assembly: GCA_964385715.1. GTDB lineage: Bacteria > Planctomycetota > Planctomycetia > Pirellulales > UBA7805 > MB-PLM-2. The sequence goes on along the minus strand of CAYLRE010000069.1, from coordinate 6,427 downwards.
TCTGGATCGTATCTTCGGCCGCTTCTGCATCGGCAAGTGAGCGTTCACAATTCTTGCGTTAGCAGAAAGACGCACGGGACACCATGAAGACTCAACCAATCACGGTGCTCGGTTCGATCAACGTCGATTTGGTCGTGCGAGGGAAGCAGCTCCCCGCGCCAGGCGAGACGGTCACCGGTGGCCAGTTCTTTCAGTCTTCTGGTGGCAAGGGAGCCAACAAAGCGGTCGCCGCGGCCCGAGCTACTAGACTCGAACACGACAACGTTCCCGGTGAGAACAAGCAGCCGGTGCGATTGATCGGCGCCGTTGGTGATGACGCATTCGGCCGCGAAGTACTAACGCGGCTCTCCTCCGAGCGGCTCGATTGTGATCACGTCCGCACGCTCGCCGGCACTGCGACCGGCATCGCCCTGATCCTGGTCGACGAAAATGGCGAGAACATGATTAGCGTCGCCAGTGGGGCGAACGCGGAGGTCGGTGTCGCCGACATCAACGCACTGCCTGCGTCGGTATTCGAAGGTGTTTTCGTCTCGAACCTCGAACTCTCCCTTTGTACCGTCGCACGCGGTTTGAAACGGGCAAAGAACGAAGATGCAACGACGATCCTCAATCCGGCGCCGGCCAGAGAAAGCCTGCTGGAGAACAACGTGCTGAAGCTGGTCGACGTACTCACGCCCAACGAACATGAGGCGGCAACTCTGACCGGCCTTCCTGTCACCAATGACGAACAGGCGGCCGCGGCGGCCCGGCGACTCCGTGAACTGGGAGTGACTAGCTGCGTGATTACGCGGGGGGCCCTGGGCTGCACGGTCCGCTCTGAGGAGGGCCTGATAACGCACCTGGCCGCACGTCAGGCAGAGGCGGTCGACACCACCGCCGCGGGCGATGCCTTTAACGGAGCCCTCGCCGTTGCTCTCGCCGAAGGAAAGTCGCTATTGGGAGCAGTCGAGTGGGCAACGAAAGCGGCGGCAATTAGCGTCACCCGCCCCGGAGCACAACCGTCGCTGCCGGGGCGGGCCGAGATCGAAGCGGCCAGCTAATTACGGCTTGTCCGGCTCTGCGGAAGGTTCCTTGGTGTCTTCGTCCGTCGCTGAGAAATAGAGCGGCTCGCCGAAATCGCGTAGTTCGCGTTTGCGTTCCGGCTTTGCTTCGATTGTCCTCCACCACCGCCACATCTTCTTCTCGGCGGAATAGCGAAAGGTGACTTCATAGTCGGTGGTCGTCTCAACCGGCTCGGCTTCGAGGCATTTCTTGGGTAGCTGTTCTGCGGCTTTCTCGACGTTGTCGGGAAGTTCGTCGAGGTCGCTGACGGATGGCACGAAACAAGGGAGAGCACGTCGTGAGCCACCGCCGGTACCACCGCCGCGTCGAAGATCCGGAACGATTTCAACGATGACGAAGTTCAGCGTGTCTAGTTCTTCTTGGGTCGGTTTTCGCAGGCCAGGCAACAGGGTCATCGGTATGCCAATCTGATGATCAACGGCTCGCGTCTTCAATGTCGATTGAATGACTATTTTTGCTTCCAGAGGATACTCTCGATTACCAGTCCAGAGCACGTCTATTACGTTCATTACCTGGTACGTGTACCGCTTGTTCGTAGCGGCCAGCGTGTACTGAGTTTGCGTAGGGAGCTTTATCAAGTGCTCTTCGCCCAGCAATTCCCCCTTTTCGACGAACATTTCCTCTTTAACATCCACCGCGCCCCACGAAAGACTCGTCGACTCCCGATGCGGTCGACCCTTTTCGATCATCCGATCAACGAGCTTTTTCGCCACGACCTTGACCTGCGCCGTCACCGCATCGAATTCCGCCTGCGATTCGCGGACGAGAGCCGCCACCGGATCTTCGGCGCGGGCCGCACCCGTCAGACAAAGACCCCACAAACACATCACGCATATCACGACCGACAGATGTCGCATGGCATTGCCCCTTGGGTTGAAGAATGGCGGGCGGACCTTGCGCACATTACGCGTGCGCTGCTACACAATATTAATGGGCAAGTCGTGTCCGCGGCAAACTTGAAATACCGACCGAACCTGCGATCCTACCGCTGAGCCGCTCGTTTCTTGGCGTATTCCAAGTTCTGCAGAATTCGAGGAAGCACCGGGTCATCTGGGAAATGCTTGTACCACTTTTCCAAAATCCCCATCGCCTCATCGAATCGCTGCGTGTCGACGTAGAGCGTGACCAGCACGCCCATCACGTCACGGTTCCTTTCGTCATCCGTGAGCATCTCAAGAAGTTCTTTCTCGGCCGCCGCGTAGTCGCGTCTGCCCAACAGCAGCATCACCTTGCGGAAGCGGATATCGGTCTTCTCCAAGTCGGTTCGTGCCAACTTGAGAGCGACATCGACTTCAGCATCAGCGGCGGATCGATCGCCAAGGTACTCGTACAGCGAGGCAAGTTCTCGATGCGAACCAGGCCGGTCGCTGGCCGTATTGAGCGAGGTTTCCAGCTCCTTCGCCGCCACGTCAAAGCTGGCCCGCTGCTGTTCGTTCATATCGGCGACGTAGGGAGCCAGCACTCGGGCCGCCTCGACTCGCACCAGTCGCACGGGGTCTTCGAGCAAGTGTGCCAAGGTCTTAATACGCCCAAGCCGCGCGTCGGGGCTCTCACTCTCTGGCACTCGCAGCAATAGAGCGAGTGCCTTGAATCGCACGAGCGGCGACTTGTCGTCGAGCGATTTGAAGGCGGCGTACTCCGCGACGTCGGGGAACTGAGCCAGCTCATGCAAGGCGGTCGCGCGGACGATTGGTGGTTCGTTCTCTCGGCCGAGCAGCTCAAGCAAAGCGTCTTTCGCCTTGGGGTCTCCGGCTCTGGCTGCGGACAAGGCATACGCGAAATGGGGTCGCCGCTCCTTCTTCTTGCGGGGAAACCACTTGGCAACATGTTCCGCCGCCCAACGATCCATTTTCTCGATGCGGTTTCGCTCGGTTCCCGGCTTCGCTTGCGCCTCGGCTAACAGATCAGCGTAGCGAAGTCCATCGATTTTACCCTGCTCCAATTCTCCGTCCTTCAACTCCGCATCGAGTTCCATCTGCACGTGGCAACTGCTACAAGCGTTGGGCGTACGAAGATCGACCGACAGATCTGGCCGCGGAACCCGCAGGCTGTGATCGCGTCGCGGGTCAACCACCATGTAGTGCTTTTCCGGCATGTGGCATTCGACACACTGTGCCCCACTGCTGCCCGCCTTGTGGTGATGATGGGCGGGTGTGTCATATTTCTGGGCCGGATGCTGATGACACGACGTGCAAACTTGATTGCCCGAGTGCTTTAGCTTGGCCGTGTGCGGATCGTGGCAATCGCTACAGCGAATCCCCTTTGCGTGCATCTTGCTCTGCAGAAAAGAGCCGTAAACGTAGACTTCGTCGTTGATTTGCCCGTCGGCGTGATAAAGCGGCTCGCGAAGTACCGCCACGCCGAAGTGGTCGCACAACTCGCCGCCAGCGAGATACCCTTCCGCCAACTGTTGATCGCGACGCATGTGACACTTCGCACACGATTCAATCTCCGTCTTCGACTGTTCGCCCTTGAGCTTGGCCAGTCCGTAGCCGTGATTGCGGTCCCAGAACAGCGAATTGCTTTCGGCCAACTCAACATGAATACTGCCCGGCCCGTGGCAGGTCTCGCAGCTGACGTTCATCTCGGCGAACGACGTGTGGTACTGATCGCCGGCCACGTCGTAGTACTTCTTCAAGTCCGTGGTATGGCAATCGGCGCACATGTGATTCCAATTGCTCATCGACTTGGTCCAGTGCAACGGATCGTCTGGCTCAAGCTTTTCGTCCCGTACGTCGGGAGGATAGTGGTAGAACCAGCGACGGCCTTCGGTATCCCAAGTCACGCGGAGCACCTGCACGCGACCATCTTCGAACTCGACCATGTACTGCTGCAACGGCTCGACGCCGATAACGTACTTGACTTCGAAGTCGGCCAATTCTCCGTCCGGCCCTTCGGTGTGGATGAAAAACTTGCCATCACGACGAAACATCTTGGACGTCACACCCTGGTACGTCAGCGTGGCGTCGTCGAAATCTCCCAACACCGTTTCTTCGTTAGCAAGGTCCATCGCCCGGTGATGCTGCGATCCAGTCCAATCATGAACCTGCTGCGTGTGACACTGAGCGCACGTCTCTCGCCCTACGAACCTGGCCGCCTGATCTTTCGGCACAGCGATGTACCAGTCGACACCAACCGCGACGGCAGCGATTGCCATCAGTAACACGACGAACAGTAGTAGCCGACGTGCCATCGCTCGAGATTTCGTGGTCGCATCGGACCTCACCAGCGTGCTAGATTCTTCAGGCGGTGATGGGGAATCAGAACCGGCGGCGTTATGGGTAGAGTCGGACATCGTCGTTCCATTATGACCGCTAGCCGGCTACGCGTCTTCGCGCCTGGCAGAATCGCCGGTGGGCAGGTCGCTTCCTGCTGTATCATCCTCGCCTGCCTCTTCTGCGGCCGCCTCGGCAGCTTCAATCAACGCTTCGAGTTCCGCCTCGTCCATGGGGCCGGCCGCCACGGAAGCCGCCACCACGTGCAGCAAGCCCAACAGGCCGATCAACACGAATGAAATCAGCGACAGGTTGAGAATGCTGGCCAGCTCGCCGGAGAGTTGCGTGGGCTGCGGCGCGACCTCCGAATCCTCAAGCAGAACGCGAATTTGATCAACGTGTGAAATAACAAGGAATAATAGGCTAACGCCCACGATCGCGAGCAGGGCCGTTATTCCCTGCAGGGCAACGCGAATTCGTGGTTCAAGTCCGGCGTCTTCCCTCGGAGGCCACGTTTTCAGCCCCGCGATGGCAGCCAGCGAAAACAGGCCACCTGCCGCGCCAAGAATCATGAAGCTGTTGCGAATTGTTTCGCTGCTGGTCTGGATAACCGCCTCGAGTGCTGCCTGTCGTTCTACGAGATCCCCGGCATCATCCGTCAGCCCCAGCAGCACGAACTCCATCTGCACGAAGTAGATCGCGACCAAACTCATGCCCGCCGCCACGAGCACCGCCACGCCGGCTAGTCCATGCAACCCACGGCCGCCAGAGGTCATCGAATGTTGCGCGCTGTGCTTGAGCAGGCCAATGCTGGCCAACGTCAGCCCCAAGAGCAACGCCAGTAAATGCAGCGCAACGTAGGCGGCCTGACCAATTGAATCAGGAACTTCGTGGCCAAATTCAAACTGGAGCGAATCGGCAACGACCCGAATCAGTCCGCTACCCTGGTCGGTAAGATCGGCTGCTACGGCGAGCACCAGCAAACCGCCGAACAGATAGAGTGATTTCTTCATAGGGACTCTTTGTATTAGGCAATCCCATCGGCGGGGAGTCGGCCCTTCCTAAGGAACATCCCAGGGCAGCGGCATTCCGCCCACCTTATAGCTCGACGATTTCCGACTTCGTGCTCTCGATGAACCCCACCACGTCTCCGCGTTCGGCCTCCGGCAGACTGAAGTGGCTGAGCGTGTCCGAGACATGCCGTATGAAACGTGACCAGTCCGATTCCGAAATGCGCATTCCCCGATGCGAGGTCGCCATGTCGCGACCGGTATAGACCATCGGTCCCCCCGCACTGGCACAAAGAAAGTCGATCAACAACTGCTTCTCGCGGCGGATTCCATCCTCTCCGCGATGGGCCCAAAACCGCCCCAGCTGCTCATCGCCCATCAGCCGCGGCAACAAGTTGTCGGCAACCGCCGCAATCGCGTCGTAGCCGCCAAGTCGTGTGTAGAGTGTTTCAGAAGATGATGCGGTCACGATTCGCCTCCATTCGATATCGATGGTCTTGTTTGTCGGAAGTCAGCCAGCATTCCGGGATGTACAATCTCCACTTGCTGCCCGTGGTTTCGCCGTCTGCATCTACCCGCAACAGATAGGAGAGCGAAATTGATTGTACATGGCCGCTGCGGGAGTGCACGGGCGAACCAGAGAGGGCGACTGTCCGCCAGCACACTCGCACCTCAGTCAAGGCCGTACAGCTTCTCAAACCCCTTTATTTTCAGTCTTTTGCGCCTCTGGCAGCCGACAATGAGCCGCCCGTGGTGGTATACAGCCACGCTTATATGTGATATAAAGAGGCTGTGGCAGGCATCTCGAGTAGCAATCTATTCGCGGTCGCCGCCTTGCGCGATTCGGCATCCACGCCTTCGTGGAGCTTCCATTCAGCTCCTTCATTCGCTCACCCAGATCGACTTGATCTCGCGGTAGCGACCCGGGGTTTCGAGAGTGGCCCGCCGCCGGCGCGTGAGCTTCACACCTACGCATTGATATACCCGCCTCGACCAGGTCCGTGCCTTTTTTGTTGACGTTTTCTGTTGGCAAGGCAACACGAGACTGCATTTGGGAGATAACGTTGTCGACGTTGACAAAATCGGAACAGCGCGTGATGCGAACCTATCGCAAGTTTCGGGTTACCCCGAGACAGATGC
>CAYLRE010000068.1:1734-18597 GCA_964385715.1 uncultured Planctomycetaceae bacterium | reverse complement strand
CGAGAAGATCCATGAGCATGACCATGAGCGCCGCACAAGCAACCGCCAACGAAAGCACCAAGGAAAACATTCAGGTCTACAACTCGTTGACCCGAACCAAGGAACCTTTGGTGCCGGTCACGCCGGGCAAGATCGGCATTTACCTCTGCGGCCCCACGGTCTACGACAAGGCCCACATCGGCCACATGGTCGGCCCGATCATCTTCGACACCATCAAGCGGTACCTCACCTACAGCGGCTACGAGGTCAATTGGGTCGTCAACATCACCGACGTCGACGACAAGCTGATCAAGCGATCGAGCGAACGCGGCATGACCATGTCCGAACTGGCCGAGGAGATGACGCAGGACTACCTCGACAACCTGGCCGGGATGGGCGTCGATCAGATCGATCACATGCCCAAGGCGACCGAGTCGATGGACGAGATCATCGCCTTCACCAAGTCGCTGGTCGACAACGGATTCGCCTACGCCGTCGAGGGCGATGTCTTCTTCGACGTGGCCAAAGACGCCGAATACGGCAAGCTGACCAACCGCAGCGTTGACGACCTGCAAGGCGATGGTGGTGGTGCCGCGGCCAAGAAGCATTCGGCCGCCGACTTCGCACTCTGGAAGGCCGCCAAAGAAGGCGAACCCTCCTGGGATAGCCCCTGGGGCAAAGGTCGCCCCGGCTGGCACATCGAATGCTCCGCCATGAGCAAGCTCCTGCTCGGCGAGACCTTCGACATCCACGGGGGCGGGCTCGACCTGATCTTCCCGCACCACGAGAACGAAATCGCCCAGAGCGAATGCTGCCACGGCAAGCCAATGGCCAAGGTCTGGATGCACAACGGACTGCTCCGTGCTTCGGCCGCCAGTGGCAAGGTCGGAGGGCGAGCTGAACGCGAAGGCGAAGGTGCCGATGCAGATAGCGCCGACAATGTCGAAGCCGCCACGGCCGGCAAGATGAGCCGCTCCAAGGGAGCCGGCGGTCTGGCCGATCAAATCGCCAAGTTCGGCGGCGAGAAGATTCGCTTCTGCCTGCTCCGAACCCATTACCGCAGCACCGTGCTGTTTGGCGAAGACGCCCTCGAAGAAGCCGGCACCGGGCTCGACACCTTCTACCGCTTCTTCAAGCGGTTCGAACGGGTCACCGGCGGCAGCTTTTACGATCTCACCCCGGCCACATCGCGCGAAAGCGGAGCCTTCGATGCCGGTGGCGACGCCTTGCTGACTTCCGTACTCGAAGCCCGCAGCAAGTTCATCACCGCCATGGACGACGACTTCAATACCGGCAGTGCCGTCGGCGACCTGTTCGAGCTGGTCCGTACGCTCAACAAGTTCGTCGACCAGGAGAACCTCGAAGGGGCCGGCAAGAGCGACGAAGCCAAGGTCGCCGTGTTGACCCAAGGTGCCACCACGCTCCGCGAACTGGCCGGCATTCTCGGTCTGTTCAAAGCCCCCATCGAAACGTCCGGCGGGGCCAGCGACGAGCTGATCGGTCAGCTGATGCAGCTGTTCATCGAACTGCGTGCGTCGGCGCGAACCAACAAGGACTTCGCCACTGCCGATAAGATTCGCGACGACCTGGCCAAACTCAACATCACCCTTGAAGATCGGGCCGACGGCACCGACTGGGTGATGGGTTAGACGGCCATTGGGAGGTCTGGCGTTCGGGAGGGAGAAGTCGGGTGCCACTGCTGGCTTGCCCAGCAGTGCCGCTGGCAAATTGCCCGCCTGTTGTGGGCTGGTCTCCCGACCAGCCCACTGACGTGACCGTAGGTCTCCCAAATCGCCCAACGCTTGGAGACCTTCGGTCAACCGCGCGGGACGGTCGGGAGACCGTCCCACAACGAGGTAATTGTGCCCAACCAAACCACAACTCGAATCCTCGGCATCGACCCCGGACTGAACACCACGGGCTACGGGGTGATCGAGATCCGCGGCGCGAACATCGAAGTTCTCGAAGCGGGTGTCGTCCGCAGCAAGCAGCGTGACAGCCTGGCCGAAAAGGTGGCCGCCATTCACGAAGGGGTTGCCGATGTTATCGAGTCTCTCCAACCTACCGCGATGGCGATCGAGGAACTCTACAGCCACTACGATCGACCGCGGACTTCGATCCTGATGGGCCACGCCCGTGGCGTGATTTGTTTGGCCGCCACGCAGGCCGAGATCCCGGTGGTTCACTACAGCGCCACGCAGATCAAGAAGATCCTCACCGGCAGTGGTCGGGCTCCCAAGACGCAGATGCAGGAAGCGATCCAGCGGGAGCTGCGTCTGAAGCAACTGCCGGAACCGGCCGACGTGGCCGACGCCCTGGCCATCGCCCTGTGCCACCACTATCTGGGTGGCAAACTGGCCGGCGTGTGATTCGCTTCCGGACGGGTTAGTCGATATGACAAAGCCCGAAGCGTGAGCGAGGGAACTCAAGAGCCCCGGCGGCGTGTCAGCGACGCTCATTTCTTGTTGATGCGGAAGTCTCGTGCCCCGACTTTTTTTGCCATATGGCGAAATACGGGGGTGACGCCAATAAACTCCAAGTGGTTGCCACACAGCGACTTGTGGAATCGACCAATTCGGGCGCTACAAGCCGCAACTCTTTCGCTCCGCTCACCTTAGCGTTAATTCACAGGGGTACCAGACCGAGGCCAAAAAAGTCGGGGGCTCGTTATGGACGCTTACCGCAAAAATAACCCGAAGCTGGGTGCCATGCCCACGTTCACGTGGGCATGTGAAAGTAGAGTCGACAAAGGCATGCTCACCTAGGGGTGAGCATGGCACCCGAGTCCCATTCGCCAGCAGCACTGGCGGAGCCAGTGGCACCCTCAGGACTCACCCCTCGGGCCTCAAACCTATCTACCAGATTGCCAAAGAGCGTCACCGCACATCGAGGTGGCAGTAACGTTAAATCCTAACGGAGGTGCCGGGTTCAAAACAAATTATTTGGTCGGCTCAATTATCTTGCCGAAGGGCTCGCCGCGCCCCCCTCCCCTGCCCCGAAATACTCGCCGCGGACCTGCTCCAAAACCGCTTCGACGGTGTCGCGATGTTTCTCGGCCACCTTCAGCTTGATCGGATTCGTGACGTCAAAGCGGTATCGAATCCAAAGCGTGCCATCCGCTTGCCACTCGTCGTCTTTCACTTCCTTCCAAGGGATGAAACCGAGCTGGTCAATCAAACCCTGCTCACACGCTAACGTTCGTCGGCTGAACAGCGACATTAGCCCCGTATTCGACTGACTAAAGACGAGCGTGGCAACCATGAACGCGAAGAAACCAAATCCAGAATTTAGAATGGGATCCCAAAATCCGCGCGGGCCAGCAGGCCCCATCCACGGCGCACTGCTATAGAGACCAATCATTGCAAGCAGCATCAGCGCATAGATGCCGAGTACAACGACACTCACGTTCCTCCACAACCGCTTTCGATACCGCGGCAGCGCCCACAACACCGGCCCTGCCTTGCGACACCGGCGATTAAATCGCCACGAGATGAGTGCCAGCGTGGCTGAGAAAACAACGATTGTGACCACCGCTAAACCGGCTAGCACGACGACGGCCTCGCGATTGGCGTTTCGTAGCCAGGGCCCTAGGATGCCGAACAAGACCGCCAGTCCCGTCACCGCGATCAGCAGCCAGCGCAGCGAAAACTGCAACGGTCGAAAGCTGGTCAGGTCGTCTTGCCCCGGAGTCGTCATGCGTTGTTGGTTGATGATGTGGTGTGTGTATCGTTGTGGAGTGGTCTCCTGACCCGCCTATAACATCGGACATCGTTCCGTCGATCCTGTTCATCCTGTCAAAATATTGAACCTTAAGTGCGCCCCCTACGCCCCGCCGTATTTCTCACTCACCTGCTCCAGTACCGCGGCGACCTCCGCCTGCTCCTTCCTCGGCACGTTGAACTTCCAAGTTCGCCACCGCCGGGACTTGAAGACCAGTTGCAGCCGGTCACCCCGCACGCGCCACTCGTCTCGCTTCACGCTGCTCCAAGGGTAACAAATGGCGATAAAGATCAGGCCGTTCTCGCAGATCGCCCCGTAGCGGGAACGAAGCATGAAGATGATCGAACCTGACAGACTAAAGGCGACCAGGCAGATTAACAGGGCAATACGCAACAAATACGGATTGGATTCTCGCAATTCCAGGATGCCACTGCCGCTAACGCCAACAGTCATCTCGAACGTTGTCAGGGCCAAGAAACTAAACACGACCGCCGCGGCGAACTGCAACGTGCCGGCCACCCAAAACAGAATCAGCTGCCAGGCGTGCCCACTCCGCTCGACAACGCAGAGCACTTCGCCTGCCTTCTCTCGTGTGCGCCGGTAGTAGTGCGTTCCCAACAGCAGCACACCGAAGAAGATCGCCAGCGCGACCGACCAGACGACGATCAACATCGCCACCGCGCCGGACGAGAACTGCCGCGTCCAGGGGGCCGCGGCGGCAAACAACCCGGCCACCACGAACATCACAATCAGCACTCGCCGGAGCGAGAACTGAAACGGCCGCATTTCAATGAGATGCTCTTGGTCGCGGTCGATCATGGGCTCCTCTTTTAAACGCTGGTCTTTACTACTGAACAGAGATCACTCAGTGACGATTTGCCCCATGAAACTCGCTCTGCACTACTTGTACCACTCGATCCACATCGACATAGTCCTCTGGGTAAACGCGCAACCTCAGTAGCGGCCAACGAGCCGATCGCAATTCGAGCCAGGGCCCGCCTGAATCGTCGTACCAACGATGGCAATGAATTTTATGCCAGGCCACGAAAAGAGTCCCGTAAAAATAGCCATGCTCACAGAACACGACCGCTGGTGCGAAGATCGTCAAGCAGCACCACATCACGCTCGACACCCCTAACGAAACAAATACTAAGCAGAGGACGTCCTCAACGCCAAAACTGGTAAACGACAGACTGTCGATCAAATACCGATGTACAAAGAAGCCACAAGCCCACGCGCAAGCCACGGCAAGAAACAGGGAAGCAACGATTCACCCCCAATGCTTGCGACTACGAACGGCAAGTAGCTGCTTTCCTGCCTGAGGGATCGCCTGTCGTCCACGGCGAGCGTTCAAGAACACCAAGACCCAGAAATAGAGGCAACCAATAAGGGCCGCGCCGACAATGCAAAGAATCGGTCGAACTGCAAACTGCCTCAGCCACGGTGCGGCCGTGCCCAAGACGACTGCCACCACGAGCGTGCCGAAAATAATTCCCCGCAAGGAGAATTGAATCTGCTGCAACTCGATCGGCTGTTGTTGCTCGGAATTGGCCATAAACTATAAACTGGTTCCGCCTCAGCGGGCTCGGCAGCTGAACGCTCTCTGTTTAGCGATTGACTGCCCCATGATACTTGGGCCGCACCACCGCCAGCACCTCTTCCACGCGTTGTCGCTCTTCGGCGGGCACCGAAAACCTCAAAGGCAGGCCACGACGGCGGTACCGCGTCAGCCGGACCTCTTGGACATTCTCACTCCACTCGTCACTAACAATGTCTCGCCAAGGGACAAACTGCCCTTCAAAGATCACCCCGTTGGCACAGAAGAACGAATACCGCAATCGCAGAAAGTAATACAAACATGTGGCCGCCAACAGCGAGGGAATCATGGCCAGTCCGTTCAACATATTGGCATCGGTCTCCAGCGTGCTGCTCGTCACCGCCAACCCTCCCGTGGCGGTCCAGAGTGATGCTTCCTGCACCCTTTCCAGAGCGGACCACGAAACATAGCAAGCGAAGAAGAATGCGGCCCCTACCCACGACGTCCAAAACAACATGCCCCAGGAAACTTTGCGAGTGGGAAAGGCATACCGTAATTCGCCTGCCAGGCGACAATGCCGCATCCAACTCCACACCAGGAGAGCGAGCGCGACCGAGAAGAAGCCCAGCGACCGCAACCAGGGCCAAGCGATCGCCTTCACCGCGTCGGCGGGAAAATGCTTCAAGTACGGAACAAGCAAGGCCAACAACACGGCGACGACCGCCGTGGCCACCATCATCAACCGCAGCGTGAACTGCACCGGACCATAATGCTTCGCATTCTTCTGCCCACGATCGCTCACGCGCCACTCCATCAAGACGTTGATAACGGTCTGCCCGCAAATCGGCGCGCCAGCAGCGCCGCACTTTCCCCTGCCCCATAATAGCGGACGGAAACCTCCGCGAGCAGCCGCTCGACCTGCTCGCGTTCCTCCGGCAACACGCGAAGTTTAATCGGCCTCGGCGTGCCTGCTCCGAAGAACCAAGCGATCCAGGTCGGCGGCGGTGACGGCTTCAAGAGAATCCATATCTGGCCGTCGCGATCGTGCCACTGGTGGCATATCACTCTATCCCAACGGACGAACCGCCAATGGGACGCGAATCCTTGTTCCCCGAGCACAACACAACGATTCCAGGAGCCGAATGCGTCGCTGAATGTGGAGAATCCCAAAGTGACGCAACTAGCGAACGGCACAAGCGCCAACGGACTCCACTTCAAGGCCGGAATTGCCTCGATATAGATAGAATTCGACGGCCTGTGTACTTCTAGCAATGCCCACGTCAACACACCCGCCATACTCAACTGAAAACTGCCCATCGCAATTGCCAGAATGAGCCGCGGCGTGATTCGCCCCCGACGTAACACAATCCGTAGTGGTTCAGCGCGTTCGATAGCCCGGCGGGCACGGGATGAACTCCATAGACATAGGAGCCACCACACGACAGCTCCTCCTGTCCAGGCAAACGCTGCGGCCAATACCAAGTGCTTCGGATATTGCTGAAGCTGCGGTCCGAACAGGGCGAACGCGACCGCCACCATGGTCATGGCAACTAGCAACCACCACAAACGGATCTGATTCGGGCGAAATTCGACGGGCTCGGACATATGTCTATTATGCGGTAGCGGCTCGCTATGTTCGAGCGGAGCCGTTGTCGAGTGAGTTCTCCCCTTGGTGCGTGCAAGCACGCACCCTACACTGCTTGAGGCATGCGAGCGCAGGACAGCAATAAGTAGCCCAAAGCGTCAGCGAGGGAACCAAGAAATTCCGTCAGGCGAAGCCTGACCTCCCATCCAATTCTCAACCCACGGACGGAACAAGTTGATTACCAAAGTAAAAGGGAAACTCTTATCGCTCGGCGAAGGGGCGCTCACACTCGAGGTCGGTGCCTTCGAGCATCAGATCTTTGTGCCGGAGTTCGCTCGCCGGCAGCTGCAAGCGCACATCGGCGAAGAGATTTCGCTGCACACGATCGAGTACATCGAAGGCGATCCAACCCGTGGCAAGCTGACTCCCCGCATGATCGGATTCCTGACCGAGCCGGAACGCGAGTTCTTCGAGCTGTTCTGTTCGGTCGATGGGGTCGGCGTGAAGAAGGCCCTACGGGCGATGGTCCGTCCCGTTCAGGAAGTCGCCACCGCCATCGAAGAGCAAGACACCAAGAGCCTCTCCGGCCTGCCTGGCATCGGTCCCGCCACGGCCGAACGGGTCGTCGCCAAGTTGCGCCGCAAGGTGCCAAAGTTCGCCCTGATTGTGCTCCGCGAAGAACCGACCGAAGGCGAGGTCTCACACGACGTAGCCCGCGAGACGTTCGAGGTGCTCAGGCAACTGGGCCACAGCGAAGCGGACGCCCGGCGACTGATCGACACCGCCTTGGAAAAGAAAAAGAAGTACAAGGACGTGGAGTCGCTGCTACAAGCGGTCTACGATCAACGGGGCGGGTAAGAGCGAAGGTGGGACCGCACTCGGTCAGGCTAGCCAACCGGGGTCTGGCCTCTAGTTTCTCGATTCGTCGACCACCAGCGAACCGCTTAAGCAAGAAACTGGAGACCTGACCCCCTATGCGCCGTCACTAACCAGGCGATGTCATTTGGCAAAGGCAGCCAGGGGTCAGGTATCATTTTTCTTGGGACATCCTCCGGCCAAACACGCCCACTCAGAAAAACGAGACCAGACCCCGGTGTGTCCGTAGAAGGCTACGGTGACAAAGGCCTTCGGCCTAAATTGCTTCCACCTCGCCGTAGCCCGATTTTCCGCTCGCTGCTATACTCCACGGCGCACCGCACAGCTGTTCATTGACGGGACGTTCACAGACGGAGGCGTTCATCGACCGTGAACCGCACGATCGCCAGGAAGGAAACGTAGACGCATGGCTCGCGAGCCAATCTTACAACGTGAAGACACCGAGGCCGCCGACGAATCCCCCTTCGACGTCGATGACCGCGCTCGTCGACAGATGGTCAACGAGGACGACGACCGGGCCCTGCGTCCGCAACACATGGCCGACATGGTCGGGCAGCGGGCGGTCTACGAACGGGTTTCGATCGCGGTCGACGCTTCGCAAAAAAGAAACGAGACCCTGGGCCACATCTTGTTCGATGGCCCTCCCGGCCTCGGCAAGACGACCTTCGCCACCTGCATCCCCCGCGACCTGGGCGTGAGCTGCCAGATCGCCAGCGGCGCGGCCCTCGCGGCTCCCAAGGACTTGCTCCCGTATCTGACCAACGCGGAAGAAGGTTCGGTGTTGTTCATCGACGAGATCCACCGCATTCCCAAGGCTGTCGAAGAGTTTCTCTACCCGGCGATGGAAGACTACCGCGTCGACATCACACTCGGCGAAGGCGTCAACGCGCGGACGCTCAACATGTCGCTCCGCCCGTTCACGCTGATCGGCGCGACAACCCGCAGCGGCTTGCTCTCGGCTCCGCTGCGAGATCGTTTTCAAATGCGGGAGCACTTGGACTTCTACGCGCTCGACGAGTTGGCCGAGATTGTGACTCGCAATGCGGCCAAGCTGAACGTCGCCATCGACAACGATTCTGCCCAGGAAGTGGCGATCCGATCGCGTGGCACCCCGCGGATCGCCAACAATCGCCTGCGTTGGATCCGCGATTACGTGACCAGCCGGGCGGAGGGCGAGATCACACGTTCTTTGGCCATCGATGCGATGAACATGCAGGAGATCGATGTACTTGGGCTCGACGGCCAGGACCGCAAATATCTGGAGACTCTGCTGCGAGTCTTCCACGGTGGACCGGCCGGCGTCGAGGCAGTGGCTCACACCATGAACGCCCCTACCGACACGCTGATCGACGAGGTGGAGCCGTTCTTGCTCCGCAGCGAACTGGTGATTCGCACCCCCCGCGGTCGCAAGCTGACCGACAAGGCATACGACCATCTGGGCGCCGATCGACCGGCAGAATCGGACAACTCTGCCACCGGCTCGGATGCCGGCGACGAGCCGAGCCTGTTTGAGTAGGAAGTGGCTGTTGTAGTCGGGTCTCCCCAAACACGCCGGGGTCTGGTCTCTAAGTTTCTCCGGCCGCAAACCACTTGGAGCTACCGCCTTAGAAACTGGAGACCTGACCCCCTATTCGCGTTCGAGAGCCGAACGTCGTTCAACGACCGGCAGAACCCCGGGGTCAGGTATCGTTTTTCTAATTCGTCCTCACGCCAAAACCATCGTTCTCAGAAAAACGGCACCAGACCCCATCACTTGCCGTGGAGCGGTCTCACAGACCACTCCACAACCGCCCTCACCCACACCCAGTCGCTTGACATTGGCAGCCGCTGATTCGTAGGATGGGTCGCTTCGCGCCGGCCGAAAAAGGCCGCGTCGACAGAAATCACCCCCCGCGGCATTCCTTCCCCGCCGCCATCCTTCCCCAGGAGTCCCTCGCGTGAGTAAAGTCGCGTTTCTATTCCCCGGACAAGGTGCCCAAACGGTCGGTATGGGCCAACAGTTGGCGGCCGATGTTCCGGCGGCCAAAGCCCTGCTGGAACAAGCCAACGATATCTTGGGCTACGACCTCGGCAAGATCTGCTTTGAAGGTCCCCAAGAAGAACTCAACGCCACGGTTCACAGCCAGCCGGCGTTATTCGTCACCAGCATGATGGCGGTCGAAGCCCTGCGCGAGAAATCGCCCGAGGTGATCGACTCCTGCGAGATCACGGCCGGTCTGAGCTTGGGCGAATACTCGGCCCTCGTCTTCGCCGGCGTGATGACCTTTGAAGACGGGCTGCGGCTCGTGCAGATTCGTGCCAACGGAATGCAGGCCGCGGCCGACGCCGTCGAGAGTGGCATGGTCAGCATTCTCGGCATGGAACAAGAACAGATCGAATCGCTTTGCGACGACGCCCGTGGCGAAGATATCCTTCGCGTGGCCAACTTACTCTGCCCCGGCAACATTGCCGTCTCCGGTCACAAGACTGCCTGTGGTCGTGTGGCGGAAGCAGCCGAAGCGGCCGGCGCGATGAAGGTGATTCCGCTGGCCGTGGCGGGTGCGTTCCACACCCCGCTGATGGATCCGGCCGTCGAGAAGTTGGCCGCCGGCGTGGCCGACGCCACGATGAGCGACGCCCGCATCCCGGTTGTGATGAACGTCGACGCCAAGCCGCACACCAGTGCCGCGGAGATTCGCGAGCTATTGGTGCAGCAAGTCGTCAGCCCCGTACAGTGGGAAAACACGCAGCGTTACCTGTTCGACGAAGGGGTCGATCAGTTCTACGAATTGGGTGCCGGCCGAGTACTGCGAGGTCTGCTGCGACGCATCCAACGCAAAGTGTCGTGCGAGAACGTCACGGCTTAAGAAGAGCAGTCACCAACCAATCCAACGGGAGGGCGAGGCTCCTGCCGAGCCTCTGGCACTGGCAAAGCCAGTGGCACCCAAGTGCAAACGTCCTATCGAAACTTAACCCGAAACGTAAGTGAGGGACACAACCAAACCGCGTCACCACAACGCACTGTTGGATTAGGTGAGCATGCCGCGTCACAAACAACAACGAACATGCCCACGTGAACGTGGGCATGGCACCCAAAGACTTAGCCCGAAGCGTCAGCGAGGAGCAACTGAGCACGACTGCCTTGATTGGCAGTCGAGCGCAAGGCGGTAGTCATAGCCCGAAGCGTCAGCGAGGGAACCCGAGAAACTCCGTCAGGCGCAGCCTGAACTACTAAATGACAACAACACTGGTAGCGAGCTACCAGTGGCACCCAAGAAATCGCGATCCTCAAAAAGGAAAAACGCCATGAGCGAAAACGAATGCAACATGAAAGTTGACCTCTCCGGTCAGGTCGCGCTGGTCACCGGCGCTTCGCAAGGTCTGGGCCGTGCGATGGCCGTGCGGCTCGGTGCCGCCGGGGCGAAGGTCGCCTGCCTGGCTCGTAACGCCGAGAAGTTAGCCGAAACCGTCGCCGCCGTAAAAGAAGCGGGTGGCGAGGCGGAAGCCTTTCCCTGTGACGTGACCAGCGCCGAAGCCGTCAATGAAGTCATGGACGCGGTCGTCGCCAAGTTCGAGCGTCTCGACATCCTCGTCAACAACGCCGGCATCACCCGCGACACGCTCATTCCGCGAATGGAAGACAGCGATTTCGACGACGTGATCGCCACTAACCTGCGGGGACCATTCCTGTTCACGCGAGCCGCAACCCGCATCATGATGTCGCAGCGATACGGCCGAGTCATCAACATCTCCAGCGTTTCCGGGCTGATCGGCAACCCTGGCCAGTCGAACTACTCGGCCTCGAAGGCCGGTCTGATCGGCATGACGCGAACCGTGGCGGGCGAATTGGCCAAGCGAAAGATTACCGTCAACGCCATCTGCCCCGGCTTTATCGAGTCGGATATGTCGGCCGCACTCGGCGAGAAGATCCTGGCCGAAGCCAAGAAACACATACCTGCCAAGAGGTTAGGTAAACCAGAAGAGGTCGCCGATGTGGTCCTCTTCCTGGCCAGCGACGCCGGAGCGTATATCACCGGCCAGGTGATCACGATCGATGGCGGAATGACGTCAACTGTCTAGCAAATCAGCTTGTGACCGCCGCCAAACCGGTCGAATGAGGGGGACGAGAGCAATTCCGTCTGCCTCTGGCCCAAGCAGATGTGACACCCGCTGCCGGAGCGGCAACATAACGAGTAGAATTCGCCAAAGGATTAACCAGCCGGTCATATAGACAGGCTCGAAAAAAACCGGTATATGTTGTGCTTCTTTGCGGAGATTCCCTGTCTTCGCAGAGAGACGCAATCAACCGAAAACATATTTGGATTTACCTATCAACGCGGGCTGCGTTGGCGTGCCAAAGCCGGATGTCGTTACAAGCAGTAACACCTCGGCCACGGACGCATGGATCGCACGCCCGGAACTATTGAGCACATAGGAGGACCGAAGAGGTGGCCACTGTTTTAGAAAGAGTCGTGGACATCGTCTCCGAGCAACTCGGCGCGGACAAGGACAAGATCACCGAAGAGACGCACTTCGTTAACGATTTGGGTGCGGACTCGCTTGACACCGTGGAGTTGGTGATGGAGCTCGAAGAAGAGTTCGACATCAACATTCCGGATGACGCTGCCGAGAAGATCCAGACGATCGGCGAAGCAGTCAAGCATATCGAGGAACACGCGAACGCCTAGCGAGCCTGAAGCATGAAACGACGTGTCGTCGTCACAGGGCTCGGCGCCGTCACTTCTCTCAGCTGCCAGGTAGATGATCTGTGGAAACGGATTGTCGGTGGCGAGAGTGGCGTTCATCCGCTGACCATCTTTGATACCTCGGCCTTCAAAGTGAAGTTCGGAGGAGATGTCGCGGACTGGAACCCCGACGGTTATATCGAGCGACGAGAAACTAAACGGATCGACCGCTTCGCCCAGTTTGCGCTGGTCGCAGGCGTCGATGCCGTTACGGACTCGGGTATCGACTTCTCGAAAGAAGATCCCTTCCGCTGTGGTGCCATTGTGGGCTCCGGCGTCGGTGGTCTTAACGAGATGGAAGATCAGATCGAGCGGCTCCTTACCAAGGGCCCCGATAAGGTCTCCGCCTTCACGATCCCCAAGCTGATGGTCAACGCCGGTAGCGGCCACATTTCCATTCGCTATGGAATGCAGGGCCCCAACACGGCGGTTGCCACCGCATGTGCCAGTGCGACCAACGCCATTGGCGACGCGCTGCGAACCATTCAGTACGGTCATGCCGACATCATGGTGACCGGCGGTAGCGAAGCGGCCGTGACCCCAATGGGCGTGGCGGCATTCTCGAACATGCGAGCCCTTTCGACTCGCAACGACGATCCGCAAGCCGCGAGTCGTCCCTTCGATGCCGATCGCGACGGCTTCGTGCTTAGCGAAGGTGCCGGCGTGTTGATCTTCGAGGAACTGGAACACGCCAAGGCGCGTGGTGCCAAGATCTACGCGGAAGTACTCGGCTACGGGGCTTCCGGCGATGGTGGGCACATCACCCAGCCGAACGAAGAAGGTGTCGGTGCCGGTCGGGCCATGGCTCAGGCACTTCAAGATGCCGAACTCAACCCGGAAGACATCGATTACATCAACGCCCACGGCACGAGCACCCCGCTCGGCGATGCGGCGGAAACGATGGCGATCAAGAACGTCTACGGCGATCATGCCAAGGCATTGAGTGTCTCCAGCACAAAGAGCCAACTGGGCCATCTACTTGGTGCCAGCGGCGGTGTGGAACTGATCTTCTCGGTCCTTGCACTGCGAGACAGCGTGGTGCCCCCGACGATCAACCTCAACACGCCCGATCCCAAGTGCGATTTGGATTACACTCCGAACGAAGCACGCGAGCGTCCTTTGCGTGCCGCGATGTCGAACAGCTTCGGCTTCGGCGGCCACAACGGCTCGGTCGTCATCGGCCAGCTGCGATAGTCGGCTTAGCGATCTAAGTAATAACAAGCGAAACCCCCGCCAGGCACTTTGCCCGACGGGGGTTTCTTTTTGGCCACAACGCGGGATGGGTACACCGCTGCGGCCTCTCAGAGCGACGCACTTGAGGAAAGAGTTAGAAAGCAAACTTCCCAGGCGCCTTGTTCACCTTGTTAATGCGGTAGTTGTACTTGTTGAAGTAATAGGGTCGGTGCTTGCCGTAGTAGCCGTAGTAATAAGGCGGGTACTTGTAGCCGTAGCCGTAGCGATTCCAGTGGTGCCACTTGTGTCCGTAGTGATGCCACTTGTGACGCCAGTGGTGTCCGCCATGCCACCGGTGACCCCCGTGCCACTTGTGACCGTGATGCCAGCGGTGACCATGGTGTTTCCACTTGTTGCCGCCATGCCACTTATGGCCGTGGTGGTTCCATTTGTGTCCATGGTGGTTCCACTTCTTGCCACCATGATGAAAGTTCTTGTGATGTCCTCCACGTTTGAAGGAGGAATGGCCTCGGTGGGAACTCTTGCTAAAGCTACGGCCGCGGTTGCCACCTTTGCCGCCCTTCTTGGCCAAGGCGTCGCTACTGGCGAAGGCGGTGAGACTGGTGGCGATCAAAGCAACGACGGCGATTCTGAGTGAAGTCTTCATGTCTTGGGTTTCCTATAGGAAAGAGATTTGAAAGGGGGTTAACTCTCGTTAAGTTCCTGAGCGGAAGTGGATGAGATTTGTGACAGGGGAAAAGAAAAAGTTCTTGCGGGGGCGACGCGCTCAAACGGCGATTCGTTTTTCGACAGGATGAACAGGATTGGACGGGACGCAGGAACGAGCGATTGACGCGAATCGATATGGGATAACAACACCCGTAGCCCGAAGCGTGAGCGAGGGACACGACCAACCATGATTCACCATCAAGTGGCTGGCTTCGTTTGCGTCACGCACATGCCGCACGACTATCGCCGAATTCGCACGGCCAGAATCCACGTGACATTCCGTTGACTAATGCAAATAGCTGTTTCGATTCGGGCGAAGCTTCAATGGGACGCTTACGCTTCGGAGTACTTGCCGGCATGCCACACCACCAGCCACCAACGAAAAGAGCCCCCGCCTGAGGATGCATCCTGAGGCGAGGGCTCGTGGCAGGCCGTGGGTCGACAACCACTGCGCCATGACCGTTTAGGTAGGTTGTTAACGAAGGCTTACAAGGCGGCGACCGGCATTTCGATCATCTGCACCGTAGCGGGCACCGCTTCGTCGTAACCTTCGACCAGCACTTCCAGCTCCAGCAGGCCGTCGGTCGAGGCGGCGATTGCATCGGCCAAGGTACCAGCGTCGGTAATCGGCATGCCGTTGACCGCGGTGATCAACATGCCGGCGGCCAAACCAGCTTCGGCGGCGGGCGAGTCGGCTTCGACGGCCTCCAGACCTAAACCCTTGCCGGGCAGCACCATGCCGCTGATGCCGAGGTACCACTTGGTCTCTTGGGCCGTCACGTAGTCGACTTCGGCAGTCACGATCTCAGCCGGAGCGACAACTTGGATCGTGGGGCAAGCGTCGTACCACCAGTGGCACGTCACCGGGCGATGGCGATACCAGAGCGAACGATTCCAGTGCTTGAAGTGGTACTTCTTGCCGTGCCACTTGGTGTGGAAGTGGAACTTGTTCTTGTGGTTATGGTGCTTGAACTTCTTGTCGTTCTTGTCCTTTTTGAAGTTCTTGTTCTTCTTGAAATCCTTGTCCTTCTTGAAGTCGTTCTTTTTTTTCTTGTTATTTTTGGCTTGGTACTTGTTCTTCTTGTTGAGGTTTTTGTAATTGGCCTTTTTGTTGTCGTACTTCTTGTTTTGAAGTTTGTTGTTTTGGCGTTTCTTGGAGTAACCCTGTTTATGAGTGTTTTTCTTGTAGCTGTTCTTTTTGTAGTTGCTCTTCTTGTGATTGTTCTTCTTGTAACTGCTTTTGTTTCGCGAGGAATGGCTGCGGCTGCTGGCCGAGCTGCGACTGCGATTGCCGCTCTTTCCTTTCTTGGCCAAGGCGTCACTGACACACGCGGCATTCATGGCGATGGCGATGAGGGCGATAACGGCGATCTTGAATGTGGTCTTCATGGCTTGTTTCCCGCTGATAAAGGTTTCAAAAGGTTTTGTCTCTCACTAAGTTCCAGAGCGAGAAGTGGGCAGATTTGTGACAAGAAAATACCGACATTTTCGCAAGTCCTTAAAATTCAATGACTTACAGACGGCACACTGACAGGATCTCGCCCTCCAGACCACAAAAAAACCCCCGCAGAGCACGCTGACCTGGGTAGGTCGGGCCCTGCGGGGGTCGGATAGCGGTGGCGTCTTACTGCCGGCCGCTCTTCTCAATGAACTCCTTTCTTACAGCGAAGTAACAGGGATCTGGATCATCTGCACGTCGGCCATTTGCGACTCAGCACCGGCCTCGACGATCACTTCCAGCTGCAACAGACCATCGGTCGAAGTCGCAACTGCCTCCGCCATGGTGGCGGTGTCGGTCACCGGCATTCCGTTGACCGAGATGATGACCATCCCAGTCGCCAGACCAGCGGCCGCGGCGGGCGAGTCGGTTTCAACCGACTCGATACCGAAACCTTGGCCCGGTAGGAACATACCAGTCATACCGAGGTACCACTTCACGTCCGCGGCCTCGATGTAGTTGACCGAGTAAGTGACGATCTCCGTCGGAGCACAGTACCGGATGCGTGGGCACCAGTCGTACCACCAGTGGCACTGCACCGGACGCGGACGACACCAGTCAGGTCGCGGTCGGAACGGTGGACGCGGCTTGACGATCGGCGGAACCGGCTTGGGGAACGGACGCGGCTTCACAACAACCGGGGGAAACGGTCGCGGCTTAGGAGCACCAATTCCAGGCTTCGGCCGGGGGAACGGACGCGGCTTCGGAGCACCGATACCAGGCTTCGGACGAACAACCGGAGTCGGTCGCGGCTTCGGGGCACCAATACCAGGTCGCGGTCGAGGACGAGTGACCGGTCGCGGCTTGGGGGCACCGATACCAGGTTTGGGTCGAGCGATGGGCCGTGGCTTCGGAGCACCGATACCGGGCTTGGGTCGCACGACTGGCTTCGGGAAACCAGGATCGAGCGGCTGGAACACCGGACGCGGCTTAGGGGCACCAATACCCGGCTTCGGTCGAGCGATCGGACGCGGCTTAGGGGCACCAATACCGGGCTTGGGTCGCACGACTGGCTTCGGGAAACCAGGATCGAGCGGCTGGA
>CAYLRE010000068.1:0-1634 GCA_964385715.1 uncultured Planctomycetaceae bacterium | reverse complement strand
ACACCGGTCGCGGCTTAGGGGCACCAATACCGGGTCGCGGTCGGGGACGTACGGTCGGACGCGGCTTCGGCGCACCGATACCAGGCTTCGGCCGGGCGATCGGTCGCGGGCGAGGGGCACCAATACCGGGCTTCGGTCGCGTCATCGGGCGAGGCTTCGGGGCACCGATGCCAGGCTTCGGACGAGCGTTCGGACGTGGGCGTGGGGCGCCCTGGTACGGTCGCTGGTTCCGCGCGTTAACGCGGCGCTGGGCCAGACCGGGATTGGCGTTCCGAGTGTTTACTCGGCGCTGCGCCAGACCGGACGATCTTTGCGACCTGGCGTTGTAGTTGCCGCGGGCGGTGTTCCTGGCAGGCGCCTTGCTACGTTGGGCTGACCTGGCCTGGCCCCGGGAGTTCCCGGAAGTGCGGCTGCGGCCGTTTCTTTGTGCCATCGCGTCACCGATGGCCATGCTGCTTAGGGTTACTACGGTTAGTAATGTCAGTGTGACTTTCAGCGAGGTCCTCATGGTAAATACTCCTATTGGTTAAGGGGGTTTGGAAAAATCAACTCTCGCTAAGGACCACAGCGAAAGCGTTTCCGATTTGTGACAGGAGAAATGTGGGTTTTGTGGGGCAGCGAGATGGTCGGTAATCGTTACCCTGTTTGGCCGCAGGCCAAGTGCACCGTAGCCTGGGGCATCGCCCGAGGTTCTGCCGCTGGGCTGGACGACGACGTTACGGGCCAGCAGTGGTACCCGAAATCCAACCCGAAGCGTGAGCGAGGGACACGACCAAACAGGTATCGCAATCAATCGGCAGCTCTCGCTTGCGTCGCGGAGCGCCGCGCGACTTTGGGCGAAGCCAGAAGCGACCAATCGAATTCTGGTGCGTACGCGTCATGCCCCCTGCCAATCAACAAAAAACCCCCGCAGAGCGCTGGGGCCCTACGGGGGTCGGGGAGATGTTAATCTCTTTCAGTTCTCGCGGGCTGCCTTAGAAGGCGGCGACGGGAATCTGAATCATTTGCACGTCGACCGGAACGGCTTGAGTGCCGGCTTCAACGATCACTTCCAGTTGCAACAGACCATCGGTCGAGGTCGCAATCGCGTCGGCCAAGGTGGCCGTGTCGGTCACCTGGATTCCGTTCACCGAGATGATGACCATTCCGGTGTCCAAGCCAGCCTCGGCGGCGGGCGAATCCTTTTCGACCGACTCGACACCGAATCCTTGGCCCGGCAGGAACATTCCGGTCATGCCGAGGTACCACTTCATATCCTGGGCTTCGACAACGTCTACCGAGTAGGAGACGCAATCGGTCGGAGCACAGAAGCGGATCGAAGGACACCAGTCGTACCACCAGTGACATCGCGGCGGACGCGGACGGCACCAGTCAGGTCGCGGACAATAGGGCGGTCGGGGACGGACGATCGGAGGAAGCGGCTTCAAGACGGGCGGTTCCGGCTTGACGATCGGCGGAAGCGGAACGGGCTTCAGCGGCGGTCGTGGCTTCACGATCTCAGGCAATTCGACATCGATCGGGGGCTTCGGCTTCGTAATCGGGGGAGTCGGACGGGGGAACGGTCGGGGGTTCGTAACAACGGGGGGAGTTGGACGCGGGAACGGACGGGGATTCGTAACTACCGGAGGCGTCGG
>CAYLRE010000067.1:0-18688 GCA_964385715.1 uncultured Planctomycetaceae bacterium | reverse complement strand
CATCGATAAGGCAGTGAATGTCGGCTCCCACGGCGCGGACTGTGCTGCGAAGTTGAAGGAGCTCGGTGTTGCCGCGGCAGGAGAGTAATCTGTCCTCGGTCTTCAATGTTTTCCGAGAAACCGACTCATCGTCGTCCAAGCGTAACGCCTAGCTAGAGAGCAGCTGGCGGAATTGCGCTTCAGTGAGAACTGGCACGCCAAGGTCTTGCGCCTTGGTCAGTTTGCTGCCAGCCTTTTCACCAGCGACGACATAGTCGGTCTTCTTGGAAACGCTTGAGGAAGCCCGTCCTCCGTGCTGTTCGATGAGATCGCGGATCTCGTCACGGGTGTATTCGACCAGCGTGCCGGTAACGACGATCGTCTTGCCGGTAAGCTGGCCGCTGCCCCCGCCTTCAGCATCTACCGGCTTTTCCGTTGACTCCATGCTTACGCCGGCAGCGTGTAGTCGCTCGACGATGTTCGATCCAAAGTCGCTGGCAAAAAACTCGTAGACGCTCTCGGCGATGATCTCACCGATCTCGTCGATGTCGCTTAGCCGCTCGGCGTCGGCCTCTTTCAAGGCGTTGATATTGCCGAATTCCCGCGCCAGTACGCCCGAAACGGTACGCCCAACGTGGCGAATGGAAAGGGCGTTCAGCAGTCGGGCAAGTCCCCGCTCCTTGCTGGAATTGATCGCGGCGATTAGTTTCTTGGCCGACTTCTCCCCCATCCGCTCGAGCGAAGCGACTTGTTCTTCTTGCAGGTGATAGAGGTCTGCATAGTCGGCCACCAATTGTGCCTCGACAAGTTGATCGACCAACTTGTCGCCTAGCCCGTCGATGTCCATCGCGTTACGACTGGCGAAGTACTGAAGTCGCTCTTTAACCTGTGCCGGGCAGCTGACGTTGGGGCAGCGGATGTAAACGCCACCCTCGTCTTTGACGACCGGGGTTTGGCATTCCGGACACTCGGTCGGAAAGGCAAAGCGTCGCAGGCTTCCCTTTCGTTCGTGTTTCTCAACACGCACGATGTGCGGGATGATCTTGCCGGCTTTCTCGACGACAACGACGTCCCCAACGCGAACATCTTTGCGTTCAATCTCTTCGGCATTGTGCAAGCTGGCTCGACTGACGGTCGTTCCGGCCAGCTCCACCGGTTCCAGGTCGGCGACCGGTGTGATCGCCCCGGTCTTACCGACTTGAACGCGAATCTGATTGAGGCGGGTGATTGCTTCGTACTTTTCAAACTTGTAGGCGATCAGCCAGCGAGGGCTCTTCGAGGTGCTGCCGAGACGTTCCCGCTGGGCAAAGTCGTTGACTTTTAGCACCAGGCCATCGATCTCAAAGTCGAGTTCGTGCAAGGTTTCGATCAGCTCTTCGCAATGGGCGAGTGCCGCTTCAAAGTCGGAGAACTTGGCCACACTGGGCGTCGGCTTGAGGCCGTAGCCGGCGAGTTCGTCGAGGAAGTCGACGTAGTTGGTGGAGCGAATACCGTCGATTTCGCCGGTGCCGTGGCAGAAAAGATGCAGCTGCCGGTCGGCCGCCTGTTGCGGATCGAGCAACTTGATCGAGGCTGCGGCCAGGTTGCGGGTGTTGGCATACGGCTCTTCGTCGGCCGCCTTTCGCTGTTCGTTGAGTTCGACCAAGCGGGAGTTGGTGATGTAGGCCTCGCCGCGGACTTCCAGCACCGGGGGTACCTGGTCGCCAAGGAGACGCAGCGGTGCATCGACCACCGTGCGAATCGTGTGGGTGATTTCGTCCCCAATGGTGCCGTTTCCACGAGTGACGGCCTGCACCAGCGTTCCGTTCTCGTACCGTAGTGAGGCCGCGACGCCGTCGATCTTCAGTTCCACGACCCATTCGATCGGTTCGTCGGGAAGTAGTTTGACGATGCGTTCGTGGTATTTCCGTAGTTCGTCCAGGCTATACGTATTCTCAATCGACAGCATCGGCACGCGATGCGTGATTGCCGGAAGATCCCCACTCAACGCGTCGCCAATCCGCTGTGTTGGGCTATCCGCAGTGACGAGGTGGGGGTTCTCGGCCTCCAGATCCTGTAGTCGACGGAGCAGCCGGTCATATTCCAGGTCGGAGAGTTCGGGCGCCGCTTCGACGTAATATTTGCGATCGTGGTGGCGAATTTCTTCGCGAAGGGCGTTAATTTCCTGGGCGATCTGCGCAGACATGCTCGTGCGTGAGGATGGAGGAAAAGGACGCCTTCGGTTCGAAGCAGCAGCGTGGCAAAACAACTGCATCGGCGACCGCGGCCGCATCGATACTAGCTTGAGCTACAGGATCTAGCAGACGTTTAGCAAACGTCGGGAACGACTTTCACCGGAGTTCCTTCAGGAACGTGCGGTACCATGCAGAGGAATTTCATCGTGCCGTCGCCCGTGTTGCGGAACTGATGTACTTCGTCCGGGGCGACGTAGAGGAAGTCCCCCTTCTTGAGCGGGCGCGGCGTGTCACCTTCGATCACTTCGCCTTCTCCCTCGAGGACATAGATCTCGTGCTCGTAGGGGTGGCTGTGACGGGGCGTATGTCCGCCGGGCGAAACGTCGAACTGACGCATGGCGAAATTCGGGGCACCGTCGTTCTCGCCGACGAGCCAGCGGATTTCGCAGTCAGCGGCGCCAGGCATGTCGACCTGGGCTCCTTCAATATCGGTTACGTGATTGATCTTCATGGTATTTAGGTCTCCACCGCTTCTTCTTCGGTTGGGGTTTCGTTCTTGTTTGTTTGGCCTTTACTTTCGTTGCCCGCGTCTGCCATTTGCGAAGATGCGGAGTTGGCGTCTTCTTGGCCGCCGATTGCGTGACCACGCCGCTGCCAATACTCGTCAGTTCCGATGGCGGCACAGCTGAATACGGCAATCAGCGCGACTTCCACGCCCAGGATCGTCATGCCGTGTTGGTCCAGCAGCGGCATCAACCCAACTTCGCCTTGTAGTGATCGGGCCCCGGGACGCGATTGTTGGTACGCCATGAGGCCGAAGCTGAAGGCCGTGACCACGAAGGCCACACCAACAGGTACGAGCAGGAAGTAGAACGGATTTCGACGACGTTTAACCTTGGCCATGGGACCAATTATATCGCATGAGTCGTGCCGGCGGCAGCCTCGCCCAAGTCAGGTGCAGGAGGCTCGCTGATCAGCACGTCGATGCAATCGCGAAATTCGGCAGCTCGCTCGGCGTAATCGCGATACTGGTCCAAACTCGCGCAGCCGGGAGAAAGTAAGACGGTGTCGCCGCTGCTTGACTGGCCGACGCACCAGCAGAATGCCTCCGGGAGCCGCTCGAACTGTTGGCCTGCAAAGTTGGGATCGATCGACTTGACGGCGGCGAGCAGGCTGGGTCCGAGTTGACCGAAGAAGGCGGCTCCGGCTGCGTTTTGGCAAACCGACTCTGCCATGGCGGAGAGGTCCGCTCCCTTATCCGCACCGCCTGCCAGCAGCCAGCAGTGTGGCCCGGTCGCCTCCAGGGCGGCGATCGTCGATTCCGGCGTCGTGGCCTGTGAGTCGTTAACGAACGTGCGGTTCTCGTAGCGGGCGATGGTTTCCAGGCGGTGGGGCAGGGGGCGAAAGTTCCTGAGCCCGTTGTCGATGGCTGCCGCCGAGCAACCGACATTCTGTGCAACGACTGCCGCTAGGGCTGCGTTCTGTTGATTGTGTTGACCGATGGCGTGCAGTGGCGGCAATGAGTCGAGTTCGCCTGTCAGATCGCACGTCGTCGGCCCCAGTGCCCCAGTTGGATCGAAGACGCGTTGTTCGTTTGCATCCGTGGTGGAGCCGTTGGCTAGAAGAATCTTCCGCTTCGCATCTCGATAGTCGATGTAATCGTCGTGCCAGTCGAGGTGATTGGCAGCACAATTGGTGATCACCGCGACGTCGCAACGTCGTGCTGCGTCGCTAAGCCAGTAAAGTTGAAAGCTGCTTAGCTCCAGGACGCACCAACTCACGGATGTCATCTCGTCGAGTCTCGGTAGTAGGCTGCACTCGATGTTGCCGCCGAGATGCACGTCGAGACCGTCTGACTTGAGGGTCGCCGCAATCATCGCCGCGGTCGTCGACTTGCCATTGGTGCCCGTCACGCCGATGACTCGGGCCGGGCAATATTCCAAGAAGAGTTCGATCTCAGAAGTGATGGTCGCCCCGCTTTGTCTTGCGATTTCGACAAAACGATTCGAAGGACGAACCGCGGGATTTACGATGATCAGATCGGCCTCGCGAAAATCTTCTTCGCAGTGTTTGCCGAGTCGGAGCTTATCGATCGTTAGATCGGAGAGACCTTCGATCGACTCCGCCAGCTCCTGTTCGTCACGCAGGTCGGTGATCGTCACGCGTGCACCCTGCGTAGTGAGGAAACGGGTCACGGCGACTCCGCCGCCGTGTCGTCCCAGTCCCATCACGGTCGCATTGCGACCGAACAACGGTGTGGGACAGTATCCGCTTCCTTCTGTACCAGCCATGGTGCGAATATCTTGTGCGAAATGCTCGGAATGACCAACAGCAATCTGAAGCGTTTTTTGTCGGCAATTTTTTGCGGGAAATTCGCATGGAAAGCTGGTCGCGATTTCCTGCGATTGCTCTTGACGGTCGAGCGGAATCTTGGCTTCGCGCTTTCTTTCGCCGCTGACGCCCTGCCGCTTGGATGCTGGTTCTCTTGACCGGCGCGCGATATGATAACGGGTTGGAGTTTTGCAGGAACAGCTGGCAGGGAGTCGTAGGACCTTGACCGACCGGATGATTAGTTTACGCGGCGTCGAAGTGCATAAT
This sequence comes from uncultured Planctomycetaceae bacterium, assembly GCA_964385715.1. Lineage (GTDB taxonomy): Bacteria > Planctomycetota > Planctomycetia > Pirellulales > UBA7805 > MB-PLM-2. The sequence goes on along the minus strand of CAYLRE010000067.1, from coordinate 13,937 downwards.
CTCAAGCACGTCGACCTCGATTTGCCGCACCGAAAACTGGTGGTGTTTTGCGGCCTCTCCGGTAGCGGCAAAACGAGCCTGGCCGTCGATACGCTTTATGCTGAAGGTCAGCGGCGCTACATCGAGAGCTTCTCTCCCTACACGCGGCAATTTCTTGAGCGGTTAGAAAAGCCGGCGGCGGAGCGGATCGAAGGCATTCCTCCTGCAGTCGCCGTGACTCGTAAGGACACCCGGCAGTCGAGCCGCGCTACTGTCAGTACCGCGACCGAAATCGCCGACTATCTAAGGTTGCTGTATGCCAAGGTGGGCAAGGTGTTTTGTCGGCAATGTGGGGAGCCGGTGCTGCGCAACTCGCCTGAGAGCGTCTCTGCGCGACTCGCTGAATTGCCCGAGGGAACGCGGTACATGATCGCCTTCCCGGTGCAGACTTCCTTTGAGCAAGACACAGCCGAAGAGGCGGCCGACACGGGAGTAAGTGATGCCGAAGAGGTGGCAGCTGCCCAGCGGGAACTTGCCGACGACGGTGTCTCTCCTTCTGGTTTTGACTTTGCGGAGCTGGCTGCGCAACTGCAGGAAGATGGTTTTGTGCGTGCCATTGCAGGCGATGAACTCATTCAGTTGAGCGATTCGTCCTTGCCAGTCGTCGAGAGCAATGGCCCGGTCTATGTCGTGGTCGATCGTCTCAAGGCGGATGGTACGGATAACGCGCGCGTGCGAGATTCTTTGGAAACTGCCTTCGACAAAGGCGAAGGGCAGTGCGTCGTCTTTGTGGAAAACGGCGTAGGCAACGCTAAGAGCGACAAAAAGAGCGATGGCCAAGACGTCAGTGGCGGGTTGTCCGGAGGTCGCTCCTGTCAGATTGGCGGTAAGCCGTGGCAGCGAGTTGGTCTCAGCACCGGCCTCAACTGCGACGACTGCAATATCGAATACCCGCTGCCGGAACCTCGTCTGTATAGCTTCAACAGTCCGCTCGGAGCGTGTCCGGCGTGCGAAGGTTTCGGCAACATCATCGACATCGACATGGAGCGAGTCGTTCCGGACGAAGCAAAGACGATTCGCGACGGGGCGATCGCGCCCTGGAACACGCCTGCCTATGCCCATGAGTTGGAAGAGCTGCTGGCTTTGGCTGACGACTACGATCTGCCGGTTGACGTGCCGTACAACGAGCTGACTGAGGATCATATTCGCCTGATTCGAGAGGGCGTGCCGGAGCGAGAATTCGGCGGGCTCGAAGGCTTCTTCGATTGGCTCGAACGCCGCAAGTACAAGATGCATCTGCGCGTCTTCTTGAGTCGCTGGCGCAGCTACCGTCCTTGTGATGATTGCCAGGGAACGCGACTTCGCGCTGAGGCGCTCGCTGCCCAGGTTGGCGGGCACAACATCGCCGAAATCTCCGCTCTCAAAGTAGACGACGCAGCGAAGGCGATGGAGGCATTGGATCTCGATGAGTCGGACCAGCAGGTCGGTCGGATGATGCTGCAGGAAGTTACGTCCCGACTTCGGTATCTGCAGTTGGTTGGGCTCGGCTACCTCACGCTCGATCGGACTGTACGAACTTTGTCCGATGGCGAGGCGCAGCGAGTTACATTGACGACCGCACTCGGTTCCAGCCTGGTCAACATTCTCTACGTGCTCGACGAACCGTCGGTGGGACTGCACCCTCGCGATGTCGGCATGCTGGTTTCCGCGATCGAAGATCTGCGAGACCGTGGCAACTCGGTCGTTGTCGTGGAACATGAGGAAGCGCTACTGCAAGTGGCCGATGAGCTGGTCGAGGTTGGTCCTGGTGCCGGACAGAACGGCGGAGAGATTGTCTTCCAGGGATCCCCGGAAGAGATCGTCGACGATCCGGAAAGTCTCACGGGCGATTATCTCGCGGGGCGTCGTGGTGTGGCCGGTTCTTCGATTCGCCGCGATCCGGATCATGGTTGGATGCGGCTCGCGGGGGCACGAGGTAACAACCTCAAAGACATCACAGTCGAGTTCCCGCTCGGCATGCTCTGCGTGGTGACGGGCGTTTCTGGCGCTGGCAAGAGTTCGCTGGTTGAACAGACACTCTACCCGGCCATCTGCCGCCGGTTGGGAAAGGATGCCCAGCGTCCGCTCGACCACGACGATGTCTTCGGGGACGGCCAAATCGACGACGTGATGTTGATCGACCAGTCGCCGATTGGGCGATCACCGCGTAGTAATCCCGTGACCTACATTAAGGCGTTCGACGAAATCCGCGCCGTCATGGCCGACACGATCGAAGCCCGCACGAACAACTTCACTGCCGGCCACTTTAGCTTTAACGTCGACGGGGGGCGCTGCAATACGTGCAAAGGTGACGGCTCGATCGAGATCGATATGCAGTTTCTCGCCGACGTCTACATGACCTGCCCGCAGTGCCACGGACGCCGCTACCGCCCAGAGATTCTTGAGGTTAAGTACCGTGGCCGCAGCATTGCTGACATTTTGGAGATGACGATCCGCGAGGCGTTTACCTTCTTCCGCGGTCGACCCAAGGTGCAGGCCCGCCTGAAACGACTCATCGATGTGGGGCTGGAATATATCCGCCTGGGGCAACCGGCTAACACCCTTTCCGGTGGCGAGGCTCAACGACTCAAGCTGGCCACCTACATTTCCAGCACCCGCCGCGGACGGACGCTTTTTATTCTCGACGAGCCGACCACCGGGCTGCATTATTCGGACGTCGTACAGCTGCTCGATTGTTTCGACGCGTTGATCGACGTTGGCCATTCGCTCATCGTGGTGGAGCACAACTTGCAGATGATGAAAGCGGCCGACTATATCATCGACCTTGGTCCCGGCGCAGCCGAAGAAGGAGGACAGGTCGTGGCGATGGGGACACCGGAGATTGTCTCCCGCGAGAAGGGTTCCGTGACGGGCGAGTACCTGGCCAAGGCGCTCGAAGAGATGGAACAGTACGACGAAGACGAGGAAGACGAGGAAGATGAGGAAGATGAGGAGCTGGAGGCCGAGCCCACCGTGTAGCACGAGTTGCGGACTCGCAGCCACGCCCAGGTCAAACCTAATAGAATGTCGAACACGTCTGATTCAAAACACGAACGGTCCGCCGCCTTGTACGATGGCGAATTGACGCTCGATCTTTTTTACGGTGAGCTGACCGATACGCTGGCCAAGGTTTACGTTCGCGCCGCCGCCGTGGGCCTCGAAGGAGCTCACCTTACCGGCACGGTTCGTGGTCCGGCCTGCGAGTTGGCTCAAACACTTGCGTTCGATGTCACGCTGGTGCCAGCGCCGAATGCGGCAGAGGGCGACAGCGCTCTGCTCGCCATGGCGACGTTGCCGGACCCTTGTCCATGGACGCCGGAACTGCCGATGGTGTACGAGGTGGCGGTTCAAGTGACGGGCGAGTCAGGCAAGCTGTTGTTCGAAGCGAAGCGTTCATTGGGACTCCGTCCACTTGGTCCACGCGGAAAGGACTTGCTGCTCGATGGACGCCGCTGGGTGATGCGTGGAGCTCGGGCAAAGCATATCGAGGGCGCGCTGGAAAGTGGCAACGACACCTCGGCCGATGAAATCGACGCCTGGCGTGAAGCTCACGCGATCTGCGTGGTTAACAACCCCAGTGACGCCTTCTGTGCGGCAGCTAGCCGGCGGGGCGTGATGCTGGTCGTAATGTTGGATGCGGAGGATCGGAACCAAGCCGAAGGGCAGCTGCGCAGGTTGGCACGCTGGCCGGCAGTGGGGATCGTGGCCTTGCCGAGCAAGTCACCCGTCGAGGAAACCATTCGCCAGGCGGCACCAAATGCACTGCTGGCCGAATTTGTTCAGGCCGGTGACGAATCTGTCACTACGGATCACAACGTAGCGGCCTGGGCGGACGTGGTGTTATGCGAAGGTGGCGCAGCCGCGATCGGCCAGCTTTCGCTTGATCGAACGATACCGCTTCTCGGCCTGCGTAGCAGTGATCAAACTTATGCAGACGTTGCGGAAGCACGGGCCGCCTGCGATTCTTTCCAGGCTGAGCTGGCCCCCTTCGGTGATTTTGCAGGCTACCTGCTGTAACAGACATAAGGTTCAAGACCTTCAAGCGGCTGCCCAGTAGAACGATTGTGAATCAGTAGAACGATAGAGCACAAGAGAGAAACAGAGCGAATTATGTCGGAAGAGAAGAAACCGGCGGGTGACCTGGATCGCTACGTGCGACAGATGCGTTACTCCCCGCTCGGAGAAGAAGGCCAGCGGAAGATCACGCAAAGCAAAGCCTTGTTGTGCGGATGCGGGGCGTTGGGCTCCGTATTGGCTAACACGTTGGCTCGTGCGGGTGTCGGGCACTTGCGGATCGTCGATCGTGATTTCCTGGAATTGAACAACCTGCAGCGGCAGGTTCTCTACACGGAAGCAGATGTTGAGGCGGGCCTACCCAAGGCGATCGCCGCGGCCGAGAGGCTCCGTGAGATTAACTCGCAAATCGAAATTGAGCCGGTCGTTGCCGATGTCGATCACACCAACGTCCTGCAGTTGGCCGAAGACATGGACGTATTGATCGACGGGACCGACAACTTTGAGACCCGCTTGCTGCTCAACGAAGCCTCCGACAAGCTGGGCATTCCTTGGGTCTACGGTGGCTGCATTGGCGCGGAAGGGCAGTCGATGACGATCTTGCCGGGCGAAACGCCCTGTTTGCGATCGATCATGTCCGAGCCACCGCCGCCTGGCACCTCGCCCACGTGCGACACGGCGGGAATTTTGGGTGGCATCGTCAATGTGGTCGCTTCGATCCAGGCCACCGAGGCACTCAAGATTCTCAGCGGCAACCGCGACGCGGTCAGTCGTGTGCTGACGGTGATTGACCTGTGGGAGAACCGTGTGCGGCAGATCAAGTTGGAGTCGCTCTCTCCCGGCGAAGAAGGCTCGATCAGCCAGCGCGACAACTATCCGTGGCTCAGCGGTGAACGCGGCAGCCACAGCGCGATTCTGTGTGGACGTAATGCCGTGCAACTTAGCTCAGCCGGAGAAGGTGTCTCGCTCGACGCTCTGGCGGCCAAACTCGAAGGCGTTGGCCAAGTGACGCGAAACCCGTTCTTGCTTCGCCTGGCCGTCGACGATTACCTGATCACCGTCTTTCCGGACGGTCGCACCATTGTCGGCGGAACAGATGACATTGCCGAAGCCCGCAGCGTGCAGGCCAGGTACATCGGCAGCTAAAGTGGAGTGACGTTTTCGCGGATAGTCGTGCGGCACTCCGTGACGCAAACCCGGGCAGTCAGTTGTTTGTGAACCTTGTTTGGTCGTGTCCCTCGCTGACGCTTCGGGTTGCGGTTGTTGTCGCCCCGAAACGATTGAGGTCAACGAGTTCAAGGGGCTGTCATGCTTCGGGCTAAGTACGCGGGCGCTCTCTGTGAGTTGCCGCGATCTGAGAGAGTTGTCGGTAGGCGAGACTAAGCAGAAGCTTGTTCTTCGATCGCGGTGGCCGCTTCCATGATCTTTTGCTCGGTCGCTTCTTCCCGACTGAACTCGCCGGTTAGCCGGCCTTCGCAAAAGACGAGAATCCGATCGGACATCGTCAGCAACTCCGGTAGCTCACTCGAAGTCAGGATTACGCCCAGGCCTTCCCGGCAGAGCTGATCGATTAAGCGGTAGAGTTCCGCCTTGGCTCCGACGTCGATTCCCCGCGTCGGGTCGTCGAGTAGCAGCACCTTCGGGTCGGTCAGCAGCCAGCGACCAATAATTGCCTTCTGTTGGTTGCCTCCAGAGAGGCTGGTGATCGCCGCGTGGGTGCCGGCGGTCTTCACGCCGAGTCGATCGACTGATGCATCTGCCATCTGTTGTTCTGCCCCCTGGCGAACGAGATTCATCGAAGTGATCTCTTCGAGATTACAGATGGTGATGTTCTCACCGACGTTCATTTGAGCGAAGATACCGAGCCGCTTGCGATCTTCCGTAACGAGCGCCACGCCCGCTTTCATCGCGTCGGCCGGGTGCTCGAACGTCACCGATTCGCCGTCGAGAATGATTTCGCCGGTTGGCCGGTCACCGCTTGCTCCGAACAGGCATTCCAAGAGTTCGGTGCGGCCAGCCCCCATCAGGCCGGCGATGCCGAGTACTTCGCCGCGACGCAGCTGTAGGTTGATATTCTCGAGCCGCCACTTGCGGGCATGGTCGCGCCAGGGGAGGTGTAGGTTCTTGACCTCGAGCAGAACCTCGCCAGGCGTGCGGGCTTGGTCGAAGTGGGTTTCTTCGATCTCTCGCCCTACCATCAAGTGCGTGATCTCACGCGGGCTCGTGGCCGAACAATCGAGCGTTTGCACCAACTTTCCGTCGCGTAAGACCGTGATGCGATCGGAGAGCTTGAAGATCTCGTCCATCTTGTGTGAGATGTAGAGGATGGTCACGCCACGTTTGCGCAGCTTCTCGATGACGCGATAGAGCCGTTCGACTTCCGCCTCGGTAAGGGCGCTGGTCGGCTCATCCATGATCAGGATGTCGGTTTCCAGGGACAACGCCTTGGCGATTTCGAGTAGCTGTTGGTCGCCGACTCGCAGTGTTCCGGCTGTTTGATGCGGGGAGACGTCGCACTCGAGTTCTTGTAGCAGCGCCCCGGCCGCATTCGCCATGGCTCTGTCGTCGAGCAGGCCGAAGCTGCCGCGTAGTTCGCGACCGAGAAAGATGTTGGCCGCGGCCGAAAGTTCCTCGACTAGGTTGAGTTCCTGGTGGATGATGCTCACCCCGGCCGCCTCGGCATCACGCGTGCTCGTGAACAGGGCAGGATTGTCATGGATGTCGATCTCGCCCTCGTACCCGATCAGTACACCGGAGAGGATCTTCATCAGCGTGCTCTTGCCCGCTCCGTTCTCACCCGCGATGGCGTGGAGCTCCCCCGGTGCGATATCGAAGGAGACATCGTTGAGGGCAATGACACCCGGAAAACGCTTGGTGACGTTGCGGATCGAAATGATGGGAGCGTCAGGCACGTGTTCTCTTCCGAAGGACCGTCACTCGAGGTGAATTCGTAGCAGGGGAATCGAGCTGATGCGACCGCGCGAGTGCTAACTTGACTTGCGGTGGCCAGCAATTTTTAACGCGCCCAGCAAGCCAAACACGGATGCGAAGGCGATGAAGCCCGCTTGCAGGTCGAGCATTACGAAAATGACCGCGCCCACAAGCGTCGCCAGGATGGGGATGACAAACAGCCCCAGGGCACCGGCGAAGAATTTCTCCCGCTGTCCGCTTCCGTGCCGACGCAGTTCGTTGACCGCGACAGCGAGAACGACGAGAAATCCGACGATCATACCTTGGTAGTCATCGCTTCCCTTAGGCACGACCTTGTTGATCGAATCGATGACGATGCGGAGGAACAGCACGCCGAGCATCACGCCCGGGATCAGGCCGACACCACCACGCAGGCTACAACCTCCGACTACGGCGGCCGCAATGGCGTTGAGTTCGTAGCCCATGCCGGTGGTCGAAGGGTTCGCCGATCCCGTCTTGGCAAGATAAAGGATGCCGGCGATCGATGCGGTTACACCGCCGATGGAGTAGGCGAGCCACTTGATGCGGTCGGTGCGAATCCCGCTGAGGGTCGCCGCTTCTTCGTTGCCCCCGAGGGCGTAAATGTGACGTCCCCAAACCGTGTGGTTCATGAGCACGTAACAGATGGCCGAGAGCGTCAGGAAAACCAGTAGGGCAACCCACCACTGTGACAGATGCTCAAACTGAACCGAATCGGTGTGAACCACCGTTGCTTCACTGCCGAGCGCGTTGCTGACAGCCGGATTGAGGACCTTGCAGAAGCTACGCAGTCCAACCAGTGACGCCAGTGTGGCCACAAACGGTGGCAGCTTGATGACCGTGATCAACCAGGTGTGAAGCGTGCCGATCAGGACGCCAGCGACGATCGCCGCTGCTAAGGCCACTGAGATCGCTCCCCAGCCCAAATCAGTCGTGTCGGGCGCACCCATTTCCGTGGGCGGACCGAAGGCCATCATGACCAATCCACAAACCGACCCGCTAAAAACAATCACCGAACCGCTGGAGAGGTCGATACCGCCAGCGATGATGACAATCGCGGCGCCGAGGGAAAAGATCCCCAGCAGCGAAGCCTGATGCAGGATGTTGGTGATGTTGAGCGCCGGTTGCTCGATGTACGCCTGGTCGAAGAACAGCGTAAAGACGATGACGCCAAAAATTGCCGCGAGGAGTCCAAGTTCGTTGCGGTATTTGGTAGCAAAATTCATAGATGTCAGTGCGCAGCGCTTCTTGCCCGAACAAACCGGTACTTCGCCGCGAGCGGAGTCCTAGGAGTTGTTAAGGCGTCGTTCGTTGAGCCACTTCTTGAAGTCTTCGTAGATGAAGAACTTCGTGTCCTCGCGGAACAACTCGGCTTTGACCGGGGAGTCGGCGTTGGGGACGACGACGCGGAGTTCCGTGTTGAGCACGTCACCGTTTTCGCCGGTGAACTTTTGGGCGACCGGATCGTAGGCCGGATAGATCGTCTTGATCGTGTCGTGGTCTTCCTCGGCGATCGCCTTCAAGAGTTGAACGGCCAACTTGCCCATTTGGTACGGATTCTGAACGACCAGGGCGTCGATCTTGCCTTGCTCCATGTCGGTCAGTGCCTGCGTCGCGGCATCGAAGCAGACGATTTTCGTCTTGCCGATCAATTCACGATCCTCTGCCACTTTGACGATGGCATGGGCATTGTAGGACCAGATGCCGACTAACGCATCGATGTCGGCATGCTTGTTGAGCACGGCTTTGACGTTTTCTTGGGCTCGGTTGCGGTCCCCTTCGTCGGCCTTGTCGTCGAGGTTCTCGAATCCCTCGCCGGCGCCTTCACTAAAACCACCGATTCGATCGATAGCATTCTTAACAGTTTTGATACCGACGAAGGTGGCGAATGTGCCGCCTTCTGGCAGCAGGGCCTTGGCGGCCTTGCCGAGTTCTTGGCCACCGACTTCGTTGTCCGTGCCGAGGTAAGCGAATCGCGATTCACGGAACTTGCTGCGGTCCATGTCGGAGTCGACACAGATGACTTCGACTCCCTTGTCTCGCAATCGTTGCATGGCCTTTGCCAGTCGTCGGTTACCCGCATCGACGGGGGAGATGGCCACACCGGCGATATCGGTATGCGTGGCGTACTGATCGAGTTTCGAGATCTGCTTCTCGACCTTGAACTCGCTTCCCTTATCCATCGCGTGGGTGAAGCCGGCATCGCCGATCTTAAGTTCTTCTGCCGCCTTGTCCATGCCAGCTCGGCAAGTGTCCCAGAACGGATCGTCGCCGTTGGTTAGGAACATGATTCGCTTCTTGCCACCGCTGGATGCGGCAGCACCCGAGTCGGCGTCGCCGGCAGGCTTGTTGTTGCAGCCGACCATAGACACGGCCGCCAGAACGGCCATGGAGAACGCGAATTTGTGCATGAACGAATGAGAGCGGAGAGATATCTGCATCGTGCTACCTGATGAAATTTGGAGAGGTGGATATGGAGAGGCTGATAATGGCCGGCATGTCGCCCACCCTCGCCGGACACCGATTCGGCGGGGGATAAACCACCGATTCTAAGAGGGCAGAGACCGCTGGGCAAGCTGCGAAAGTCGGCATTTGTCGGGGATTTCACCCCTTCGTGACAACGCCAGGCGCCGTATTCGCCACATTCCTGAAATATGGCACTCATCCCCGGCCGCTCGTGCGACCGATGCAACCAATACCCCTTCTCATCCCCCCTTTCATATTCGTCGGCGACGTCCCTGTTCCCGGCCTCACGTCGCCGCGCGAGAGATCCGTGGAGATTGTTCCCACGCCCATGAACGGCTCTCAGAAAGCAACTGTGAAGACGTCGCAGGTCGTGGATGCCACGCGACGGACGTCCTTGCCCTGGGGCGTTGGCGATTGGGAACTCGTTCAGTTTCTGGCCGACAGCGAGCAATCTGAGGTCTTCGCTGCCCGGCCGAGGGGAGATGGTACCCACACAGTCTGTGAGTACGTGGTCAAAGTGCTGCGAGAAACGCTGGCCGACGATCCGGCCGCGGTCGCCAGGTTTCACCGCGAAGTTTGCGCAGGCGGCAAAGTTAACCACAAGCATCTAATGCCTGTGGTGGAAGCGCATCTCGCTGCGGCCACAGACGAGATTCCCAGTTACCTGGTGATGCCGCTGGTGGCCGGCAGTACGCTCGATCGAACGTTGCTCGCAGAAAGAGCCCTGGGCTGGGGCCAGGCCTGCTGGTTCGCTCGCCAAACCGCGCAGGCGCTGGGGTACCTACATGCCGAAGGTTGGCTGCATGCCGATGTGAAGCCGGCCAACATTCTCGTTTCGGCAGATGGACATGTGACGTTGCTCGACCTAGGCTTCTTGCAGCCGCTTGCGGAGACTCGCCTGCCGCGAGATAGAGCGACGTCCCAAAGCGGATTGGCGCCTCAGGATGGGCCTGCGCCGGCCGCCGTGTTAGGGACGCTCAAATATGTCGCACCTGAGATGCTAGTCCGCACCACGGGAGTGACCGCGGCCAGCGACATCTATTCGCTTGGCGTGGTGCTCTTCGAATCGCTGGCCGGATCGCATCCGTTCGCCGAAGCATGCGAAGAACAAGCCATGTTGAGGTGGGAGGACGTGCAGAGCCGACTTGTCGAGGCGCACCGTGCGACGGTGCCTGTCGACGTGCGACAGTTTGCGCCAGCAGTACCTGTCGAGTTGGCGGAGTTGGTACAGGCGATGTTGGCCAAAGATCCGCTGCGTCGACCGGCCAATATGTCGCAGGTTGTCGGGCAGCTGACGTCACTCGAATTCGCAGCCCTAAGGCAGAGCCGCGTCTGCGCATGACGCACGTAGACGCGTGTGCGAGTGCAGCCTTCTTGTCTGCGCAATAGGGCTCATCGACTAGTAGTGCGTTCCGCTCTTGCGAACATGGACCATCGGTGCGTCTTCGTTGCGAACGCGACCGTCGACAATGTTCGCTAAGTAGATGCGGTGATCGCCAGAGTCGACATGACTTACCGGTTTGCAGATGAGCTGGCCGAGCGTGCCCTCGGTGAGTAACGGCAGCCCGTCATCAGTTCGTTCAATCTCCAGGCCCTCAAAGGCCGGTTGCGCAGGCTCAAAGCCTCGCCCGAAATGCCCAAGCAGGGTCTTTCCATCTTCGGTGACAACATTGAGTGCAAACGTGGCGCCTGCGTCTAGCCAGTCAGCGACGTAGCGTCCCTTCTTGACCGCGACGGTAACAGCAGGCGGCTCAAAACCCGCCTGCATGACCCAACTGGCGAGCATGCCGGTTTCTTCTTCGCCCTGACGCACGGTCAGAATGAAAATGCCGCTCGGCACGCGACCGAGGACGGGGCCAACGATGTCCATATCGACGTTTGCGGTTTCACTCATGGTGTTTCGTTCGATCCTTTCTTAAGCGTGCGTCCCAGTCGTTCTTCGACGCTGGCGACTTTGGATTGCAACCGGCCGGAGGCGCCCTGCCGGTAGTCAAATTTTGCGGTACAAGTAATGCGGTCGCAGTCTTTGCTCATCGCTGCGAAGCACTTGTCGAGCAAGGCGAGTAGCGAGTCTAGCTCGCCTTCGACGATCGTGCCCATGGCATGAAGTTCGTAGTCGAGGCCGCTTTCGTCAATGATCTCCAAGCTACGGGCCACGTACTTGCTGACGCTTTCTCCCTTGTTGAGAGGGGACATGCTGAATTCGAGCAGGTACATGGCGGGGAGACTCGGCAGGCATCGGTGACGGAACTCGTGTGGCGGTCGAACTTAGATTCGCTGCCGCCACAATGCTAGCGTGGCAGGCATGCTAGCACGACTGCGGTCTATTCTACGCGCCCAGCGCAGCCTGTCGACGGGGCGACTTGTGTAACGTATCGCACGTCTAGTTGCCGTTCGGCGGACTATTCTGCGGCGACCGTGGCACCTCGGTGAGACCGATGCTACCAGCCCAGATTTCGGGTGTGCGTTGTATGGTTTGCTCGCTACACTACGCCGCCCTTACTCGATCTCGAAGGTTTCCAACTCGAATGCGACAGCCACTTTGTGAATTCAGAACGGCCTCCGCTCGACTGCTGTCGAGCGTTTGCACTCTCGCCTTGCTGTTTGCAGTCAGCGCTGCGCGGGCGGAAACTACCATTCGGCCGGAAAAAGAAACCGACACGCCGCCGGCCAAGGTGATCGACTTGGACGCCATGATCGAATCGCGAGTTGCCAGTCGTACGGATGACATTGCGGATGAGCCGAATGTCGTAGCGGAGCCCTCGGTTGTCGAAGGCGAAGCAGTCGAGGTAGCTCCCTTCGACGACGCCACAGTGATCGGTGAATGGGACGGCGCCTGGGACGCCTATGAACTCGATGATGCGACGGCATTGCGACACGGCTGCCTGGAATGTTTGCCCAATACGAATCGCCCGAAGTCGTGGCAGGTTCTGCCGGAGGGGCTGATCTATCACTCGTACATGGCTGGCGCCAACGAGCCCCGCTTTGCCACACAGCTGTTCAAGGAAAAGGACGACGGTTGGTTTGCTGACAGTACGCTCGGTGGCCGCGTCGGCCTGCTTCGCAACGGCACAAAAGGTCCTGCCATGGTGCAGGGATTTCAGGTCGATTTCGAAGGTGCCGTCTTCCTGCGTCAGGACCTCGATCGCGACATGGATGTGGTCTCGATGGATTTTCGCGCCGGCGTGCCGTTTACGTTTGGCATTGGCCGATATCAGACCAAGCTCGCCTACTACCATCTCAGCTCGCACCTGGGTGATGAGTTCATGGAACGAACCGGAGCCACGCGAATTAACTTTGCCCGCGACGTGATTGTGTGGGGGCATTCCTACTATTTGACGGACGATGTTCGCGTTTATGGCGAAGCAGGTTGGGCCTTCTACAGCGATGGTGGCAGCGATCCCTGGGAGTTCCAGTTCGGATTCGACTACAGTCCAGCCTGTGCTGTGGGCTTTCGTGGTGCTCCGTTCTTTGCCTTCAATACGCATTTGCGGCAGGAAGTGGACTTTGGTGGCAATTTCGTCGTCCAAGGTGGCTGGCAGTGGCGACGTCGCGTGGGCGGGCCCGTATTCCGCACCGGACTGCATTACTACAACGGGAAGAGTCCCCAATTCGAATTCTTTGACGACTTTGAGCGTCAATTGGGATTCGGCATCTGGTACGACTTCTAACGCCTCAGCCAACGCTGACTAGGCGAAGTCGATGTCGTCGTCACCCGGTGGTCTTCGCCGTGGCGTCCCTTGTCGTGGCGGCCTGTGGGCGGTAGAAGTGTCATCATGTCTGGCCGGCTTTCTAACTACCGATTGTTCCTCAAGGAATTCCGACGCACCTTTCATACGACTGGTGCGATCCTGCCCAGCAGTCCTGGATTGGCTAGGGCGCTCGCCCGTTTCGTGCCAGCGGCGGATGCGGTCGCGGCGGCGACTTGCGAATCGAGCTCGGCCACCGGTGTTGTCGCGCCGATTACTTCTGGTGAATCGGCTTCTGCTGAGCCGGCGAGCCCGAGGCGGATCCTCGAAGTCGGCCCCGGTACCGGCGCGGTCACATCACAGATCATCGCCAGCATGGGCGCCACCGATCAGCTAGATATGGTCGAACTGAACGACCAGTTCGTGGCTCACTTGCAGAAGCGATTCGCTGGTGAGCCAGCGTTTCAGACGGTCGCCGATCGTGCTCGAATCATTCACGACGACTTGTTGAGCTTACCCGCGGAGCCAACCTACCACGCAATCGTATCGGGGCTTCCGCTTAATAACTTCCCGTCAGCGGCTGTCGATGAGCTGCTCGCGTCGATGCGGAAACTCTTGCTGCCTGAGGGGACGCTGTCGTTCTTTGAATACATCGCTGTTCGTCCGATGCGACGCGTTGTCTCAGGAAAGAAGGAACGACAGCGACTGCGTGAAATCAGTTCCATCTTGGGCGGGCTCTTCGCGGAACACGAAATTCGTCGCGACGCCGCGATGTTGAACGTCCCACCAGCTTGGGTGCAT
>CAYLRE010000066.1:0-18753 GCA_964385715.1 uncultured Planctomycetaceae bacterium | reverse complement strand
TCGGCACCGTCGAGGATTCGTAGCGTGATATGCACCGGTGGAATTGCCCGAAATGGCTAGCAGGAAGGAAGGACGCGGAGCGTGTTTTGTATCACCGCACCGCGCGACCGGTCAAGTCTGTGAGGCTCGAATTGACCGCGCTGGCCGGGATCTGATTGTGGCCGATCGCGCACTCTTGGCCATGACAGCTGTGAGGGGCTAGCGGCGGCCAGACGATAGGGCCGTCAGGCGGACTCTCGCCCGCCATGTGTGGCACATTGAAAAAGAAGCCGCCAGGACGTATCGTATGGGAATAAAGAGTCACGCGCCCGTGGCGCAATTGGATAGCGCATCGGTCTTCGGAACCGAGGGTTGTAGGTTCGAATCCTACCGGGCGTGCTCTTTTCTTCCCCCCCCCCCTCAGGCGGCCTTCTGCGGCCACCTACTGAAGCTCAGGGATCCAGAGCTGAAACCGGCTGAGCCGCTTTTCGGGCATGCCACATTGAAATGCGCTGCCGGGCATGGGAGCACGAAAAAACCCCACGGTCGCCAGCCCGAAGATGGGCCAGAGACGCGTGGGGTTGGTTGTTACTCGGCTAGGCTACCGGAATTGCTCCCGGTTAGAGCCTGCCGCCGTATTCTAGAAGCCGTTTGCTAGAAGCGGTAGGTCAAACCAGCGTATCCGCCGTGGAGGAGGAGGTGACCGTTGGTGCTGACGTCCGCAAACTCGGGAAAGTCGACCACATAGGTCTCAAGCTGGTTGTCAGCCAGGCCCATGCCGGTGAAAGCCATCACGCGGTAGCCGAAGGTAGCTTCCCAACGGCAGCTGATTTGCCAGGCCAGACCGAAGTTGGCTTCAAGCATCAGCGAGAGCTTGTCGGCTTCGCCATCGACGGGATAAGAACCGGTCGCGAGGCTAGCGGCAGTTGGCGTGGCCGCGAGTCCGTCACCACGATAAATGTTGTAGCGGTTCTCGATGTGATTGGCGAAGACGCCGACCTTCGGGGTGAAGGTGAACGCCCAGTTCTTGCAGAAGCAGCGACGGATGTTAGCACCCACCTGGAAGCCGAAAAGCTCGTTGCTGATGTCGTCTTCGATGTGGGCGTGATCGGTCGCCGTATTCCACGAACCACCGTTGGCTAGCGAGCTAAACCGGAGGTTTTCGTCGAACTTGAAGTAGCGAAAACCGACGATACCGCCAACTTGCCAGGGACCGCAATCGCAGCCATTGCAGCCGACATTGCGGACCAGATTGACTTCGAAGTTGTAAATCTGATTGTCGCGGCTGAGGCGATGCTCGTCGGCACCATCGAACCAAGCTCCGGCGCCGGTGGCACCAAACTCAATACCCGAGACGTCGAACGGCGTGCTCACGGTGCTGGCATGCGTGGTGCTATTGTAGCCATTCATGTCGTCCAGCTGCCAATAGCGACCTTCCAGCGACCAACCGCAAAGACAAGGCAGACAGCGGCCGATGACAAGCTCCCCACCGCTCACCCAATCGGTATCGACGTCTTGGGTATTGGTGAGCTGATTCGGGTTATTGCCCGACTCGTAAGAGGTCCAAACTCGGTTGGCCATGTCACGATTCATGCTCAAGGCATACAAGCTGACATACCACGGATTGCAGCCGCAAGGATTGCAGCCGATGTCGCAGGTGCCGCAGCTTCCGTCGGCGCAATTGCCACCGGACCACAAGCCGTCGGTGGGATTGTATTCCCCAGCTTCGGGGCGGTTGACCTGTTCTGGTTGCGGTGCCGGCAGTGGTACTGGATCGGCAGCCGAGGCGGGATCGTAGTAGGAAGCTCCACGTGGGAACAGCGTTCCTGTTTGATTCTGGGCGACGGCCGGGCCGTAGCCGAACGTGCTTGGGTTTCCATAGTGCGTGGCATAACGCTGCGGCTGCGTTTGTGTCTGCGGATACGGATAATGTCCGTATTGCGCGTGCGCCGTTGCCGCACTGACGAGGACGCAAAGGCCTGCCGCACACGCCACCAGGTGGCGGTAGCTGGCGCCGCGTCGTCCGCGTGCGAGGGATAGAAATGGTAAATGTTTCACGACGATGACTCCTTCAACAACGTTCCTTGACCGGTCACGAAATTTCCGTGACGCACCAACTTGGACATCGGCCGCAGAGAGAAACGGAATACGGTAGAAACGGGCGAAACGTCTTGGCAGAGAAAATTCTCGGTCGCTCAAGCGCATTCCACTGGTGGTTCGTTCTCAGTAATCGCCACGCCTAACGACGCTTCGCTCGAATGTGCCGATTTCAAGTGCGCAAGAAATGGCACAAGTGGAACGACCTTACCGAATCGATTGCTCGCCTTGCGTTCGGCCCGTGCGTGGTTCCAGTTCGGTAAGACGTGGCGGTGGTAGCGACAGAAGAGATGGTGCCTGTCGAGCCCCCGGGCACCTCGTGCCGGTTGTATCGCTTGCACGGAAACGTGCTGACGAAGCGGTTGTGCCAGGGGCTTCATTTCCTGAGGCAAGCCCCGGTTTCCGCGGCTCGGCCCCTGGTTTCCGCGGCTCGGCCCCTGGTTTCCGCGGCTCGGACTGTTCCCATCAAACGCCCTGCTCTCGCACGGCAGGCGCGCAGACTAGCAGACTAAGCGGGCGTGGGTTCCATGCCCGCGGCGAATTCGTTCAATGCACCGACCAAATCGGTGAGTTCCGATTCGAGCGCGGCCACGGCGTCGTCCGCCGAGGAGAGCTCTTCGGAGCGGGCCATGTTCTCGATGGCCAAGGCGGCTGCCGAGGCTCGCGTTCCACCCAGGTTGGCGGAACTTCCCTTGAGTGAATGAGCCGCCTTCTGCAGTCGAGGATAATCCTTCGTGCCCAAGGCTTCGTGTAGATCGGCCAGGTGTTTGGGGTAGTCGTCTTCAAAGATTTCGATCATCGTCGCCATGAAGTCGGGATCTAAACCGGAAACGCGTTCTAGGTGCTGGCGATCGATGTTATCGGAGAGAACGGCGGTGACCTTCTCCGCGGACCGCTTCGGACGAGGTTGGGTTCTTGTCTTGTTGAGAACTTCCATTAGCTTGTCGATCTGAATCGGCTTGGTCACGTAATCGTCCATGCCGGCGCCCAGGCATTTTTCGCGGTCACCGCTCATGGCGTGAGCCGTGAGTGCGATAATTGGCAAGCGACCGCCTTCGTTCTGCTCGCGATCGCGGATGGCTTTCGTCGCTTCGTAGCCATCCATGATTGGCATCTGGACATCCATGAGAACGGCGTCGACTTGCTCCGATGCGGTAATCGCGACCGCTTCTTCGCCGTTGTTGGCGATAAGCACTTCGTGCCCTTCGCGTTCCAAGACGCGGAGCATCAATTGTTGGTTGACGAAGTTATCCTCCGCGAGCAGAAGTCGCATGCTGTTCTTGGGACGCAGCTCCGGTGGCAGCAGACGCTGCGTCGGAGCGGCGGAAGCGTTGGAATCAGCTTCATCCTCATCCGTGAGATGCATGACGTTAATGATCGAGTCAAGCAACTCGGATTGTTTAAGTGGTTTGATTAAGTGCGCGGCCAGTCCGAGTTCGCGAGATCGCGTTACGGAACTCCCCCGGTCATCGGAGCTAAGCATCATTAGCTTCGTGTCGGCGTAGCGAGACGAATTCCTGATTTGCTCGGCAACTTCAAAACCGTCCATTTCTGGCATGTGGGCGTCGAGAAGCATCAGCGAGTAAGGTTGGCCAGCTTTGACCGCGGCGTCCATCGCTTCGAGTGCCGCGGGGCCGGAATCGACCATCGTCGGTTGCATTCGCCAGGCGGTGGTCATCTCCTCCAAAATCAGACGATTGGTGGCATGGTCGTCGACCACCAGCACACGCAGGTTTTCGAGCGAGACAATTTGTCGTCTCGAGTTTGCCTTGAGTTGTTCCATGCGAGTGGCGTGCTCGACGCGAATCGTGAAGTGGAAGGTACTGCCGCGATCGACTTCGCTTTCGACCCAAATGCGACCGCCCATCATTTCGATCAGGCGACGCGTGATCGAGAGTCCCAGTCCGGTGCCGCCATATTTACGGGTCATCGTGCCATCGGCTTGAGTGAATGACTCGAAAATTGCATCTTGCACGGCTTGTGGGATTCCGACACCGGTATCTTGTACCGAAAGGTGCAGGCAGAATTCGGTCTCCGTTCGTTCTTCGATATCGACGTTGACGAAGACTTCTCCTTCTTCCGTGAACTTGATCGCGTTGCCGACGAGATTTACCAAGACCTGTCGCAGGCGACCATCATCACCGACAACGACGTCCGGCACGTTCTGATTGACTCGATAGGCAAGTTCCAAGGCCTTTTCGTTGGCGCGGACGGCGAATAGACGCATCATGTCGCCGACCATGTCTCTTAGGTCGAATGTGACCGGATCGAGCTCCATTTTGCCAGCTTCGATCTTGGAGAAGTCGAGGATGTCGTTGAGAACTTTCATGAGTGAATCGGCCGACGTTGAGACCAGCCGCAGCTGCCGCATTTGGTCTTGGCTGAGCTCGGTTTCCAAAAGCAGTTCCGTGAGTCCGATGATGCCGTTCATCGGCGTGCGAATCTCGTGGCTCATGTTGGCCAGGAACTGACTCTTGGCTTGGCTGGCAGATTCGGCCGCTTCAACGGCTTCTCGCAGCTCGCCGGTACGTAGGCGAATTTTGTCTTCAACGGTGCGATTCGTCGATTCCAGTTCCGCGGTTCGACGAGCGACTCGCCACATTTCGCGAGCGCTGTGATGACAGGAGATAACCAGGAAGAAATCTTCAAAGATGACCCAGCCTGCGTGTTCGAGCCAGCGCCATTGGCTGACAGCCAGTTCGCCATAGACCGACTGTGGCCAAAAATATCCACGGCAGATGTGATCGACGGCCGTCACGGCCGTTGCCGGAATCAACACGCGCCAGTCGCGGTAAATGGCCAGGAAGGCCAGCGAACCAAAGACGTGGAAGTGAGTTTCTATTCGCCCCCCAGAAACGTGGATTAGCAGTGCCGAGAATAGCATCTGCGCGACGGCGATTGTGTACCGTGTAACGGCCTCGCCGGCGTGCTTCCAAGCCAAATAGACCGGCAGCACGGTCAACAAGCCGCCAAAACCGATCGCCATCCAGACGTGCGTGTGAATCTGGCTGGTTGTCCCGATCCAAGTGTAGGGTGAAACCCAATAGGCGGCTCCGACGGCGGCCAGCCACTGAAAGATCATCAATGCCGCGAACATGCGGTCCGTGCTTTGATACAAATCTTTCCGCTGCTGACAAAACAGTTCGTTCGTGCGGGCAGCTTGTGCCGAATCGAGGTCGCTCGTTTTGGAAAGGTTGCTGGCGCTGGCCATGACTATTCCTCAATTGAAGTGTTCGTCGAATGTTCGCTGAGCGGGCATCCGAATACCAAGGTCGACGACGTTGTCGACCGGCGTTGTTGGATAAAGGAGAGGAGCGAGGTGCGCCCCACGTTTTCACCTTGATGGCCGCGCGAAGCGGTTACGCCACCATGGAACTGGAGTGCTCCGTGCTGGTCGTACAAGAGGGTCTCGCCCGACGTTTGCATTGCGAAACGACGAGTTAGCCGTTCGCCCTCGTCGGCCACGACGTGAACGCCGGGGATTCTTTGCGCGGACTCCCAGATGTCCGTCTCAGTCCACGCCGCCAACTTCGCAGATGGCTGCGGAAAGATGACATATGCCTGTACGGAATCGACCGCGTTGGCCATCAGAAGCGAGAGTTCTCGGATGCTGGCCCGCGTGCACGGACAGTGTGGATGCGCGAACATCACCAGCGTCGGACGATCTGACGGCGGGGCCAGCGATACGTCGGCTGGCCAGGTGCTCGGTGGTTGTCCGCTGGCGCTCGGAGTCATTTCGTAGTCGAGCATGGCGTAGACGCCGCCCGCGACGAGAGCACTCCATATTGCTGTAGCCAGCGCAAGTCGGACGTTCATGGTGGGCATGCAGTTTGGGGGATGCACGAAATCTTGGTGGGAGATGGCCGAATATGGTGAGCGGAATCGACACACAAGGGTGCCGTTGCGCGTTTGCCCGCTGGCCAACGAAAGAATCGTAGGTTGCTTTTTTACAACAGGCGCAGAAATGCGCATTGGATGCAATCTGCAACGGCGCGGTGTGCCGGTTATGTGCGTTGCGATCGCCCCGTTTGCGCCTAAGCGCAAGCGACTGAGTGCGTGATCCATGCGACTGGAAAGGGAATTGTGCAGAAGGCGCAAAACCGGTTTCGCCTGCCGAGCGGTCCTCGACGTGGCCTATTCTTTTCTACAACGCCGGGAGCCAAGTGTGCGTTTCGCCGCGCGCTCCTCGCATCACGATGAACCCTTGGGCACATTCATAGCAAGTTGATTGTCTGGCAGAAGGTGCGCTCGAAGTCTCACTAAACGACCTTTCAGTCGACGCGTTCTTGCTTATCGAGATTGGCATATACAAAATGAAAATGGACAACGCGCACCGGCATTCAGATTCCACTTCGTGGGAAGTCAGCACCACGCCGTCTAATGTCACAGAGG
Organism: uncultured Planctomycetaceae bacterium; assembly: GCA_964385715.1. Lineage (GTDB taxonomy): Bacteria > Planctomycetota > Planctomycetia > Pirellulales > UBA7805 > MB-PLM-2. Next base: position 12,285 of record CAYLRE010000066.1, on the reverse strand, counting down.
GCAGAGATATAGAGAACGGCGTCCTAAAAGAAGGGGCTACCCCCGACGCTTCGTTCGGAAAGGTGCTGGTCGTTGATGATGAGCGTTTGAATCGGACCATGCTCTCAAAGTTACTAGAGCGTCATGGATTCCAGGCCCTAGCCGCATCGGACGGCGCCGAAGCATTGCGGCTATCGGAGGAACATTCTCCCGATCTAGTGCTGCTAGACATCGTGATGCCCGGCATGGACGGATTCGACGTGTTGCGCGCGTTGCGTGCGAAATACGACGAATCGGAGCTGCCTGTCATCATGGTGACCGCGGCCGACGAGACCGCCAAGCTCTTGAAGGCGTTTGAATCGGGAGCGAACGACTACCTGACAAAGCCCATTGATGTCGATGCTGTGGTCGCGCGAATCGGAACGCAAATGAAGTTGCGGCAGGCGCTGCTAGCGCTACGCGAAAGCGAACTGCGTTACGCTCTCGCAGCACGAGGGTCGAACGACGGGCTGTGGGATTGGAATCTTGTGGAGGACGAAATCCATTTCTCCACCCGCTGGAAAGAGATGCTGGGTATCGACGCGGATACTCATCTGACCGGGCCGTACGAATGGATGAATCGAATTCATGCCGAGGATCGGTCGCGCGTTGAAGAGGAACTGAAGTCCCACCTCCAGGGAGATACGCCTCAATTTCAAGTCGAACAGCGAATGCGTCATGAGGATGGCAACTATCTCTGGATGCTTTGTCGAGGACTGGCCGTCCGTGACGACGAGTCCCGTGCCGTGCGAATCGCTGGTTCGTTGACCGATATTACAGAAGGAAAAGTTGCGGACGCCCTGACGGGCCTTCCGAATCGACTGATGTTCTTGGACCGAACGCGGCAATGTGTGAGCCGATATGAGCGGGATCCCTCGCGCAGTTTCGCCGTCATCTATCTCGACCTCGACAACTTCAAGCTAGTCAACGACAGTCTCGGCCACGATGTCGGTGACCAGTTGTTGATCTCCGTGGCTCGTCGTTTCGAGAGTTGCGTGCGAGCGACCGAGTCGACCGTGGCTCGCCTGGGCGGAGACGAGTTTGCGATCCTGCTAGAAAACGTTGAATCGCGAGCGGCGGCGGAAGCCATTGCGGCGCGGATCATCGATTCGATCACGGCGCCGTTTTCACTTGGTGCCGGACGCGAGGTATTCGCCACGGCCAGCTTGGGAATCAGCTTTGTGTCGCCCAATCAAGACAATGTGGAAGACATATTGCGCGAGGCAGATACCGCCATGTATCAGGCCAAGGCGGACGGCAAGTCGCGTTTCGAGGTTTACAACCCCGTCATGCAGCAGCAAGCATCCGATCGATTGGATCTGGAGAATCAGCTACGACGTGCCGCAGAGCGGGGCGAGATTTTTCTACACTACCAACCGATCGTAGATATTCATGACGGCCACCTGGTTGGTTTTGAAGCACTTGCCCGTTGGCATCATCCGGAACGCGGCATGGTATCACCATCGGAGTTTATTCCCGTGGCCGAAGAGACGGGGCTGATCGTGCCGGTGGGTCGCGCCGTGTTGCGAATGGCCTGCTGCGATCTGGCTCGCTGGCGAGAACAATTCGACGGCTTCGACTCGCTCACAGTCAGCGTCAATGTCTCGCAGCGGCAACTCTGCTATGGCGATCTGTTCGGCGACGTCACCGATGCCTTGTCGCAGTCGGGTCTTCAACCGCGGGACGTCCGCATTGAAATCACCGAGAGTACGATCGCAGAAAACCCCGAGGAAGCTGCGGAGCTGCTGAAGCGGCTTCGTAAACGGGGATTCAATATCGTGATCGACGATTTTGGTACCGGCTATTCGTCGCTGGCATCGCTACACCGTCTGCCATTGGACGCCTTCAAAATCGACCGGTCCTTTGTCGACAAGATGACGCGCTCGGCCCACAACGCAGCGATCGTTCGTTCGATTCTATATCTGGCGAACAATCTCGATATCGACGTGGTTGCCGAGGGAATCGAAACCGAAGAACAATGCGCGCAACTGATCGAACTTGGCTGCCGCTTGGGACAAGGGTTTCTGTTCTCCAGGCCGCTGGCCGAGGAGCAAGTTTCCTGGTTACTTGAGCGACTCTCTGCTGGCGACTCGACCGACGTTCTTCAAGTCATGCAGGAGGCGGTCGCCAGTGGAGCCGCCAAGACGTAGCGCTGGCGCGGGGATCGGTTCAGCTTGCCCGGCCGACGAGCCGCAAGAACCGGCGCGTCGCTGGGCATCCGTAAGTGCCGAGCGTGCCCAGCGCGAAAGGGCCACCGCCCGATGGTCGCGCTCTCGAAAACGCGCTATCGGTAACGGCGGCCCTCCACGCCTGTGTTGCATGCCCTTGCGAGATTCACGCAAGGGTGTCGCCATCATCCTCCTGCCGATGAACCGTCTCGGGCGAAAATGCCGGCAGGCAGATCGCAATGTACTCGGCACCGTCGGCACCGGGGGTGCTGTAACGGACGGTTTCTCCTGCCCTCGCGACCACCGCTTGGCCGGCCGACACCGTTAGCGTGCCTTCCTCACCTTCGCCCGACATGACACAAAGCGTGCCGCGGAGGACGAGCGTGAATTCATCAAACTCCGGTTGCTGAGCCGGCTCGATCCAACCACTCGGTGAGACCATACGGGCGATACTGACGCCCGTCTCTTGCGAGTTTACCCGACCGACGAACTCTTCGATCCGTTTCGGCTTATTGCCGCACGCCTCGATGATGGTCGGGCTTTTAATTAGCTGTGGCATGATGCGTATCCTCCAGCGAAGGTTTCGATCGCGATTCTGGTAGTGTGCACGACGCGGTCGCGACATTACCACAGCCTGGCGTGGGAACGGAACAGGCGAATGCCGTCGCTGGTCGCTTGATCGAGCAACAGGCACCTGCCGCAGGTCCGTCCGCCCGCCAGGCGATCAATCCGCCGGCACACGGATCGACGAACATCGCCCGCCACACGAGCGGCAACGAAAAGCGTTCCGTGCGATTCAGCGGTAACAGGCTCAACATGCGAATCAACGGACAGTAGCCGACCGCAACCATGGCCGAGGTGCCGAACAGCTGGATCCAGTGCATCCAGCCCATGTTCGGGTACAGTCCCACCGCCAGCCAAGCAATGTACGCGATGCGGACTTGCACCGGGTACGGTTTGAGTTGACGGATGCGGGCGAAGAAGTATCCGCCCACCGCGGCCGACAGCAGGCCGGCCGTGACAATCGCCCAAGGGATGCCGCTCACGGTACCGTGACCAGTCAGGTGTAGGACCAGTAGCGGAATGGTTGCTGTCCAGTGCCACCACCCGACGTCACGCAAAACTTGGAGGTCGAGATGTGCTTGAGACAACCGGTTCCTCTTGTTCTTGCGAGATGCGTTAGGCATTGCACACCTCCGTGTCTCCGCCGAAGACCGATTCATTGTCGCTCGTGATCGCCGCCGGCAGGCAGCCACAGCCACGCGAGGGAGCGGGCACGCGTGCCGCACTGGATGCGCTATTGCCCGTGGTTGTGGCGGCAGCGGTTTCGGTGACACCGTTATTCGTCGTGGCCGTGGCAGCCGCTTCACTCGTGGCGCCAAGGTTCGGAACGAACATCGGCACGCGTCGACGGTAGGCACGGTATTGCTCGCCGAAGTGGGCAATCAAATCTCGTTCTTCAACGATCGCGGCCAGACCCATGTACAACGTCAACACGCCTGCAAACAACAGATGCCCAGCGGTCATCGTCGGCGTAGCCCAGAAGAACATCGCCCAGGCCAGGTACAGCGGGTGTCGTACTCGTCGATAGACGAGCGGAGTGCGGAAAGGCAGCGGCGCGTACTCTTTGCCACGCAGGTAGAGCCAGACTTGCCGTAGGCCGAACAGGTCAAAGTGATTGATCAACAGGCTCACCAGCGGAACGGCCAACCAGCCAATGGCAAACATGGTCCACAGCGTTGAACGCAGCCATGGGGTATGTACATCCCAAACAACGGCATTCATTGGTTGCCAGCGCCACATGAGCAGCGCGGTCACCACGCACGTGAGCAGCACATAGGTGCTGCGTTCAATCGGCTCCGGAACGATTTGAGTCCAAATTCGCTTGAAGGCCGGGCGGGCCATCACGGAATGTTGCAATGCGAACAACGACAGTAACGTGATATTGATAATCACGGCGACGGCGAGCGGCACGGTGGTTTCCGCACTTGCCGCGGCGTCGATCGAGTCGATCGATTTGGGCACCAGGAAGTTGCCGGCGAATCCGGCCATGTAGGCGAAGATGCCTAGGAACAATAGGTAGCACGTGACTCCGTAAACAAAAAATAGCAGGCGTTTCATCGTTCTCTCCAGTCGGGGAAAATGGAAGCGAGCGATCACTCGACCTCGTGGCCGATCGTGTCCTCGCCTGCGAAGATTATCGTGTGCTCCTGAGTCGTTAACAGTTTACTTGTGGTACACTTATGGTTGACTTGAGGTGAACCTTTGGGGGTTTACTCGTAGTCAACCTCGGCCGCTTTGCGCTCGACCGCATAACGACTTAGGTGTGCCGATCCCTTTAGAATGAGTCACTGAGGACAGCAAAAAGTTTTTTTGGAAAGGCGCGTATGTCTGCCAAGATTCCGACTCGTCAACGTCTTGTGGAAGCCTCGATACGTCGTTTCTATCGCGATGGCTTTCGCAGCGTCGGGATCGATCAAGTGCTCTCCGACGTGGAGATTAGCAAAACCGCCTTCTACAAGCACTTTGACAGCAAAGAAGATTTGATGCTCGCGGCGCTTGAGATGCAGAACAACTGGCTGCAAGATACGTTCCGCACCATGATTCGCGATCGCGGTGGTGCGACGGCGCTCGGGCAGCTCTACGCGCTACTCGATGTCGTTGAGGTGATTATCAATTCCGACGACTACCAGGGCTGCATCTTTGTGAATGTGGCGATGGAGTTTCCCTTGCCACAGGAACCGGCCCATCAGCTGGCCGCCAGCAACAAGCAGGCAATTGAAGAGATCGTGCATGCCCTGGCTGTTGAAGCGGGCGCCGACGAGCCACGCTCGTTGGCCCGCGAGTTGTGCCTGATTATGGAGGGTGCCTACGTCACGCGCCATGTCACGGGCGACGCCGGCACCATCGAAATCGCTCGCAACCTGGCCCGACTGGCGATCGAAGCCCGCTGCCCGGCGGCGGCTGAGTGACGGTTGCCCGTTAATGCGATTCATAACAGTGGAGCGACGCTAACGCGTCGCATTTTGTAAGCTAGTTCCCTCACTTGCGTTTCGGGCTAAGTGTGTCGGGCCACCAAAGGAATTACGAGAATCCGTGAAATCGTCTGGTGAGCGGGGATTCAAGATGGGGTCAGGTCTCAGGCTTTCTGACACGACGGTGTTTATTTGTAGGTCCGCTAAGAAAGATGAGACCCGACCCGTCGTTCGACCCGGCGTCAGGTGCGAAGGAGCGGCCGGCGCGATCGCGGCAATGGTGTCACGGTCACGCAATCGCCCAGCTCCCCTGCCCTACTTCGTCATCACGTAGTAGTTGTTGATGATGTCGTGCTCGAGCGTTTCGACGCGGATATCCGCGAAACCCGCATCGCCGAGCATCTTCACCGCCAGTTCTTCACCCCACACCGTGCCGAGTCCTTCGCCATCTTGGGCTAGTGAAACGGTCATGCAGTGCATGGTCGAGATCGTGTAGAGAAAGGGGCCAAGCGGATGGTCCATGTTCTTTTCGACGTAGCTCGACGCGCGGATGTCTTGCATCAGGTAAGTTCCGCCTGGTTTGATCGTGTTGTAGACGGCGCTGAGCACCGCGGCGGGATCCTTCTGATCGTGAATCACGTCGAAGGCGGTGACCACGTCGTACTTCTCCGGCTCGTTCATCTTGGTGATGTCGCACGTCTTGAAAGTGGCGTTCGACAGGCCGCGTCTTTGCGCTTCTTCCGTCGCGGCGGCGACGGCCTCTTCGCACAGGTCGTAGCCCGTGAATTGGCTATTGGGAAACTGATCGGCTAGGGCACAGATCGCTTTGCCAGAACCGCAGCCGATGTCCAATAGGTCGATGCCCTCTTGCAGCTTGTCACGCAGGCCGGGTACCAGTGGCAGGATGAAGTCGTCCAGGCCATCGACCACCGTCTGATTGCTCTCGGCGGCCATCACTTCGTGGAAGCGGTGGAAGCAACCGTACTCCACGCCGCCGCCATTGAGGAACTTATCGACGACGGGTGTTTCTACGTAGCCCAGCACGCTGGTCCACTGGTGCGTGACAGCCAGATTGCCAGGATCGAACTGTTCCGTCAGCCAACGGGCATGTTCGGCCGGCAGGCGATACGTTTTTGCGTCGGCGTCGTACTCGACGATTTCGCCGGTTGCCATGGCACCGAGCCATTCGCGAACATAACGTTCGTTAAGATTCGCCGCCTCGGCGAGTTCTTGCGAGGTGGCCCTAGGCAGCGTGGCCAGAGTCTCGAACAGCCCGGTGCGGTGACCGATCGAGATCATCATCGACAGACCCGCTTGATTGAGCGTGCCGATCAGGCGTTCGCAGAAGGCATTGCTGACGTCTTCATTGAATTCGGGCGTTGTTTGGGGAGCCGTTGTGGACATGGAAAAGATCCTTGTTATTTGGAAGGTTGTTTGGGTTCGGAAATCAGTTGGCCAACTACTCGCAGGATACAGTTCTCTCGGCTCAAAGCAATTGACTCCTGGTCAAGTTTTGGTTGACTTGTGGTCAACCTGGCCGGTTCGTCTCTCCGCTAGCAGGCTCCAAATGCTAGAATGGATGGCGCTTGAGAGTGGGATTGAAGCAGCAGTCCAAGCCGCGAGGATCGACGATGGACGTGACCGACCTATCCGCACGAGAACTGTTTGGCGATGGCCAAGAGGCCTCCGGCACCCGCGAAAAACTGCTCGATCGGGCGACCGACCTGTTCTACACCTACGGCATTCACGCCGTGGGGCTCGATCGAATTCTCAAAGACGCCGGCGTTACCAAGACGACCTTCTACAATCACTTCGAGAGCAAGGACGAACTGACGTGCGAGGTGCTTCGTCGTCGGCACGAATGGGAGTCGGCCTGGTTCTTTAAGGCCGTTGATGAAGTCAGCACCGGCGAACCCCGCGACACGCTGCTGGCGATTTTTGACGTTATCCATAAGTGGTTCACCGATCCCGATTTTCGCGGCTGCCAGTTCATCAACGCGGCGGCCGAGTTTCCCTGCGAGACCGATCCGGTGCACCAGGCGGCTGCGGAACACACATCCGCGACCCGGCAATACCTGCGCGATACGGCCGAGGCGGCCGGGGCCAAAGATCCGGTGGAGTTGGGCGATCAGCTGGCGGTGTTGTTTGAAGGGGCGATCACCGTGCGCCAGGTGACGGGCGATCATCAGGCGGCCGCTTGTGCTAGAAAAGTGGCAGAGACGCTCATCGACGCGGCCATTTCGCCCGGTCAATAATCGCGGAATCTTCTGCTATGATGGGGGCCGTTCGTGCCGCGTGCGGAGATGCAGCGCGACATCCCAACGACATCATTGCCCTTCACCAAGGATAGACGTCATGCGTAAGAGTTTCGTTGTATTGTCATCGATGATGCTGACCCTGTTCCTGTTTTTTACCGGGGCGGTGGTTCCGGCCGCGGCAGCCGATAAGTCCCGGCCAAACGTGGTGATCATTTTCACCGACGATCAAGGTTACGGCGATCTTGGCTGCTTTGGAGCCAAAGGCTACGAGACGCCCAACATCGATCGCATGGCCAAACAGGGGCGCCGCTTCACCAGCTTCTACTCCGCCGCACCTGCCTGTAGCGGTTCTCGCGTGTCGCTGTTGACCGGATCCTACTATTCGCGACTTCACTTTCCGCTGGTTCTCTTTCCGGGCGCAAGACACGGACTCGCCGCGAAGGAACTGACGATCGCCGAGCTGGTCAAGCAGAAGGGCTACGCCACGGCCTGCATTGGCAAGTGGCATCTCGGGCATCAGGAGAAGTTCCTGCCGCCGCAACATGGTTTCGATTCGTACTTTGGCGTGCCGTATAGCAACGACATGACGATCGACCCCAAAACGAAGTTCGCCAAGGATGCGGTGATTCGTAACGGCATGACGATCGAAGAGATTCGCAAGGCCAAGCCGCGACACGATTGGGTGCCGCTGGTGCGAAATAACGAAGTGGTCGAGTACCCGGCCGATCAGGCGACGTTGACCCGTCGTTACACTGAAGAGGCAGTGAAGTTCATTGACAAGAATGCGGACAAGCCGTTTCTGCTTTATCTGCCGCACACGATGCCGCATACCCCGCTGTTCACCACGCCAGAATTCACACTCGTGGCGACGACTCGTTATGGCGATGTTATTGAAGAGATCGATTGGTCGGTGGGACAAGTGTTGGCCGCCTTAAAGAAACATGACCTCGATGACAACACGCTCGTCGTTTTCACGACCGACAACGGACCTTGGCTCGCATTTGGTGACCACGCCGGCAATGCTGGACCGCTGCGGGAAGGAAAGGGAACCACGTTTGAAGGGGGCATGCGGGTGCCCTGCGTGATGCGTTGGCCCGGCAAGATTCCGGCCGGCAGCGAGTGCAACGTCACGGCCTCGACAATCGACCTCTTGCCGACGGTGGCTAAGATGATGGGCGGCACGCTGCCCGACCACAAGATCGACGGCAAGAACATCTTGCCGCTGATGACACGACCAGGCCCCCAGAAGTCACCGCACGAATATTTCTGTTACTACTTCCGCCGCCATCTACACGCGATTCGTAGTGGACCCTGGAAGCTGCACCTGCGACATCCTTACGTCACGATCGTGAAGCCAGGTTACGACGGCGCGCACGGGCTGCACAAAGACCTGATGTTCGAGGGTGCGCTCTACAACTTGGAAGACGACATCGGCGAGACGACCGACGTCTCGGACAAGTATCCGCATGTGGTTGCCAGGCTGCGAGGGATGGTCGAGCGGGCTCGCCGGGACATCGGCGACAGCGCGACAGGCCAAGATGGCGAGAATAGCCGTCGGCCGGACGGCGTGTAGAAGGTGTACCGCTTGGACCGGTATCAAAGTAGCGCAAAACTCGCAGTTTAGCCGCGTCCCGGGTCCTCGACACTTTGCTAACTACCGACTGGCGACGTAGAATCTAGCTGCCGCTTTGGATCGGTGTTTTGTCCCCGCTTCGACTCTGAATCCCCGCCTTGACTCAGAACCATGGTCTCCTCGTCGTTTCTGCTATCGCTGGTTCTGGTCGCCGTTGGGCTGCCCGATGTCCAGGCGCCTCCGGGCCCTGGCTATTTGGGTGTGTCCTTGCTCGATGCCGGTGGTCCCCGACAAGGTGGCGGCGCGCTGGTAACGGGCGTGGTGCCAGGCAGCGCGGCACAAGAGGTCGGTCTTCGCGTGGGGGATGTGATTCTCCAGGCCAACGAAGCGAAGGCGACCTCGGCGCAGGCCCTGGTGAGTACGCTCAAGCCGTCTAAGCCCGGCGACAAAGTGCGGCTTCGTTATCGTCGCAACGGCGAAGAACAAACGATCGTCGTATTCCTGCGGCGCCGACCAAAGCCGAGCGCGCTCTTGGAGCAGAAGAATCCACCGCGAGCTAAAGGTCCGACCATCAACGCCCGGCAACGTTCGCTGCCACGGAGCGTGATGATCGGCAGCGGCAATTTCGTGGTATACGGCAGCACGCAGATTTTTGGTTCCTATTCTCAAATTTGGGTTAGCGTTTGCGACATGACGCTCGAGAGTCGTGACCAGAAGGAGATCGTGAAGGTCGCCGGCGATGTTTCTCTTGGCGGCATCTTGAAGGTCTCGTTCGCCAACGTGCAGCCCCAGCAGGGCGACTCGTTTGAGTTGTTTAGTGGGGCCAAGTCGCTCGAAGGTGGGTTTGAGGAACTCATGCTGCCGCCAGCCGGAGCGGGTCTGCGATGGGATCTGATCTACGACGACATCGCTCAGGGTCGTGACCTCGACGGCGACGGGTTGTACGATTTGACCTTGCGACTCGTGCGGGCGGATGCGAAACGGTTGTAGGTCGACTCTCGTGAGAATTCTGTGTGCCACTGCTTGCTTGCCAAGCAGTGTGATTGTCAATCGTTTGGCTATAGTCGTGCGGCATGTGCGCCCGCGCCAACGTGAAGTGCCGAATGATTGTGATAGCCTGTTTCATTACAACAAAGCTACCGCCCTGCGCACGACTGCCAATCAAGGCAGTCGTGCGCAGTTGCTCTCGCCGAGCATTCTGCCATGCCCCAGTACGTCTTGCTCCATCACGACACGCCGCCTGACTATGAGCGACCCTCGCATTGGGATCTGATGTTCGAGGTCGGCGGGATGCTTCGCACTTGGGCGGTGCCGGTTCGTCCCGATCGCGATCCGCGGCAGGAAGTCGAACAGCTGGCCGATCACCGGCGCGAGTACCTGACGTACGAAGGGCCGGTTTCTGAGAATCGGGGAAGTGTCACCCGCGAAGATGCCGGCAGCTACGAGGTCGTCGAAGGGGACATCGAGGGCAAACGCGACGGTCGGCTCGTGTTGAAGCTTCGTGGGGAAGTACTGAGTGGCCGTGTCGAGCTAACGCCCGTCGCGCGCGATTACGTAGACCAAGAAGCGGCAGCCCCTCAGCGCTGGGCCTTGTCCTGGTCGGCCGACTGATCGTCGACCTTCGCGGTGGTTGAAGATTCTTGGGCGGCTCGCGCTTCTTGCTTCGACATGGTGCGACCGCTGAGGCGAATCGCACCGTCGGTCAACTCGATCGCCTGCAGCACGTACCGTTCGGCGTCGCCGGCTTCCTCCAAGGGAAGTAGCAGCACCGGATCGCCGTCTTGTTGTTGCCAGCGAAGACGCATTCCCCGCTCGGCCGCCCCGGCGGCAATCTCGTTGATGATATCTCCCAGCGGCATCGGCAGGGCCCCGGCACGAGCCCCGCGAAAGCGAACCGCGATCACATTTGGTTCGGCCACGTACGGTTCGACGGCAATTGAATAGACCATGTTGGGCCAGGGATCGTCGACCTGGCAACCGATGCGAGCCTCTTCTGCGGTGATTGAAACCCGCGGATCACGCACGCCATCGGGCAGCGTGCCAGGATGCTTCTCTACCAGGTCGACCGCCAGCCAACCGTTGATCTGATCGGCGGTGATCGTTTCGCTCCACCTGCCAGTGCGCTGCGTGTCGGTCGCCAGCGATGTAAAGTGACGCCGCATCTGACCGCTGGCGTTGCGTGCCGCCTCGCCTGACTGATCGAGGGCCGAGGCGTAGAACTGTGGAACATGCTGGGCTGCTTGATAAACACCCCAGGCCCCGCCGCCGAGAATGAGCAGGACGGCGAGCGTGATCCAGATCAGCTTTTTCTTGCCAGAGCGCATGGTGTTTTTAGAGCGCAGGTTGTTGCCCAACGCGAAAGGGCCGATTGCTCTTGTGAAGTGGGAAAGATGAGAAGGGAAGCTGAGCGAGAACCGACTCACAAGCGTCGTCCAGTTCTCGCGCAGCGCCGGAATTCTAGAAACGGTCCGAGCAGGAGTCAACGTGCGTCTGTTCTGTGATGGGACTGCTATCAGGTGCGTGATAGCGTCTCGAACCCCCGTGTATTTTGTCCCAAGCGATCGAAGGCGAACCAGCCACCCGTCATTCAAATCGCAGCAAGGCGTATTTTTTCTTGCCGGAACGAAGAACGAGAATTGTCTCGCTGGCCAGGTCGCCGCCATTTAGATTGCGATCGGTTCCCTCCACGCGGCGATTGTTCACGTAGGCACCACCGCCGTCGATGCTGCGGCGGGCTTCGCCTTTGCTCTTGGCCAAGCCGGCCTCGACCATGGCGTCGACGATATTCAAACCGTCTCCGGATAGCTGGTCGGTAGTGAGATTCTTGCTCGGCACGTCGGCGAACACTTCGGCCAGATCGGCGTCGGATAGATTATCAATTTCCGCGCCAAAGAAAATCTGCGTAGCTCGTTCGGCTTTCGAGAGTCCCTCTTCGCCGTGGACGAGACTTGTGATCTCGGCGGCCAGCCGTTTCTGACTCTCTCGACGATGCGGCTCTTCCGCACGCGAGGCATCGAGTGCTTCGATTTCTTCGTGCGAGAGTTCGGTCAGGCTGCGTAAGCACTTGCCGGCGTCGGCGTCTTCAACGTTGATCCAATATTGGTAAAAGGCGTAAGGACTGGTTCGCTCAGGCGATAGCCACAGGGCGCCCGACTCGGTCTTGCCCATCTTCGCCCCATCGCTTTTTGTAAGCAGCGGGCAGGTCATGCCTTGGAGTTGGCCGCGACCCATGCGTCGGGCCAAATCAGTGCCGGCGGTAATGTTACCCCACTGATCGCTGCCGCCGATTTGTA
>CAYLRE010000065.1:0-18804 GCA_964385715.1 uncultured Planctomycetaceae bacterium | reverse complement strand
TCGCCCTTCTCTTCTTTCCCGCCGTTTCCCGCGGGTTTGTCTTCACTCATCGATTCGTTGTCTCGTTCAAGAAAATGTGTAGTAGGTGTTGCTGCGGGTGCCACTGGTAGCTTGCTACCAGTGTGAAGTCCCGCTCGCCTCTTTGTTGACCACGGCTCGGCGCTCGGCCTTGCCCTCCCATTGTTTGGTGTCCGCGGTGGGCCGTTGCGGCTCCCGCTGACCAGTCCCGCATTCTACTGCCGAGGGGGGCTGTGAAGCTAGGGAGCGATGCTGTGAAGCTAGGGAGCGGCTCGGGGAAGCTAGGGGGTGGTCCCTTCAGAGCAGGCACGTCACCACTAGTGCGGGGCCTTGCTGTGAGCGCCTCTCGCCGCCCGGTTTGACGTAGGGAAAACGGGCGGCGTGGTGTTAGAATTGGCTACGCTTTTGGAAAGGGATTTCCACGCGCAGGGCAGACCGTGCTTCGGGGGTATGCGGCCCGCCCGCTGACAAAAGGGGAGGATCGCCATGTTGCGTTTTGTTCTTAGGGCCGCCACCGTTCTTTCGCTGCCTGTCTTGCTGCTCTTGTTCTCATCGATGCTTTCGGCGGAGGAAACGGCCGAGGATGCTCTATCAGCCATTGGGGCTCATCAGTCGGCGGCCGACGTGTCTAAGACGGGCGTGACCTATCGCGGTCGGGGGCCGCTGTTGCAAATCTTCGCGGACGTTGGGCCATGGTTGTCGCCGGGACCGGTGATTGATTTTAATGGCCGGTTGGTCGGCTTTCGCGTGCCGCCAGTCAAGCAAGCGGACGGCACATTGCGTTACGCTACCGCCGATTCGCGGTCGAGCGTGATCCTGTCCACCGACGCGGTCCGCGAGATCGTGGCGGAAATGATCGCCGAGGCGAAGGTCCGTTGATATGACGACAGACGACCATCAACCAAAGCGATTTCAATTTTCGATATTGCTGTTGAACTTGTTTATGCTGCATGCGGCACTGGCCGCCGCTGTGTATGTGTTCTTGACGCGAACGGTGCCGAGCTACAAATCGCTTTTTATCGAAAGCCAACTGGCGATGCCGTACGTGACACTGCTCGTGCTCGATCTAAGCGATTTCATGATTCGGTATTGGGGGCTGATCGTTCTGCCGGTCGCGCTGGGCGACTTGCTCGTCCTTCTGCTACTCGACGCACGAGAGCAGCGAGTTCGCCTGCTGACGATTTACACCGGCGTTGTTGTCGTCATCGTTGCTGGGGTGTTAGGGTTTGCCTACCTTTGTCTTGAAATGCCCTTGCGTGCAACTTTGCTGTGACGGGTGATAATGTTTCTATTGTGGCTGGTTCCGGTGGCGACTGTGGCGATGCGGGATTTGCGGTCCATGTTCTCAATTGCAGGCATCCTCTTTGGTACAATGGCGAACGACGCCGGTCACGAAGATCGCGCTTTTGGTCTAGAGAGAGCTGGGGAGTGTAGACGATCGTGAATGACACCAAGCGAAATGCCGACGGCACCTTTTCCATCCGCAGCTTCATCGCCGGTATCGGTATCGGTTTGTCGGCCGGCTGGCTGTTGATGACCTTTGCGGTCGCTCCGGCAACGGAGATGTCGCCCTGGGTGATTCCGCTGTTCGGCGCGGCCCTGGCGGCATTTCCGCTTTGGCTGCTTGGTCAGAGAAAGCCCAAAGCGTGATCGCGATGAATCGATTTGTATTCGCGATAGTCGTGTTCTTGGCAAGCCAGATGCCGATGCTGCTGTTGTGGCAGTTGATGCCGGTTTTCGAGGCTGTGAAACACGATCAATTGTTGGACAACGCGCCGGTTGCCAGCGACGCGTCCGCTTCGTCGCCGAATCCTGCGAGGACTCCCAATCCCGCCAAGGCAACTGAGTATATGCCCGGCCCGGTCGACTACTTAGTTGGTGCCGATCCCTGGTTCGCCGGCACGATCCTCTTCTGGTTGGTGCCGTGGATAGCGCTACTGGTGAGTTATGCCATTGGTAGCGGCTTCTTGTTACAGCCCGCTCGGGAGGCAACGTCGCGGTGGCGGCGATTTGAGAGGTTGCTGGCGATTGGTTTCGCCTTGGGGGTGATCTTCGCCCTGCCCTGGTTCTACGGCCTTTGGTTGATACTGACTGCTGACAGTCTGACCGCCTAAGAATCGAGACCGTGATCTTATGCCGTCGCGGGCGATCGCTCTTCGCAGAGCCGCTGTAGAAGGTCGAGCAAGCTGGCTCGATCGACCGGCTTCGTAGCGTACTCGTCGCAGCCCGCGTCGAGACACTTCTGGCGATCGGTCGACATTGCATGGGCAGTCAGGGCGACGATGGCCCCGGTGTACGATTCGGTGCGCAGCCGCCGCGTGGCTTCGTAGCCATCGAGAACCGGCATCTGCATGTCCATTAGAATGACGTCGAACGTACGACCTTCATCCTGAGCTGCCATGGCGAGTTCGATGGCGACCTCACCATTTCCAGCGAGTGCGACGGTAGCGCCGGCTCTTTCCAGGATCATGCTCATGAGCCGCTGATTGTCTCCCCCGTCTTCAACGAGCAGAATGCGTCGGTCGTAGAGCGGAAGCGAGCGGCCGCTAGTCGCCTTCGATTCGGTCGCTGCGTCTTCGGCGTCGACGGATTCTGTGGTCGAGTTGAGTTTGTCGACGTCTCCGGTAGCGACCGTTAACGAGAAGGTGCTTCCTTCACCAGGGACGCTCGTAACGGTGATTTCCCCGCCTAAGAGTTCGGCCAGCCGGCGACTGATGGTGAGTCCCAGACCGGTGCCACCGAACTGTCGAGTGGTGGAGTTATCGGCTTGCGTGAAGGGCTTGAACAACTTGTCGATGTTGTCCGGATCGATTCCGATGCCGGTATCGGTGATATCGATTTGTAGCCGGGGCACACGATCCTCATCACCGTCGAGGTGACGGACCGCAATGTCGATGGAGCCGTCGGAAGTGAATTTGATCGCGTTATCGACGAGGTTGATAAGGATCTGTCGCAGGCGCGTTGGATCGCTGTAGATCATTGCCGGAATAGGCCCGTCGAAGCAGACATTGAGCGGCAGTTGTTTTTCGGAAGCTCTAACACGAACGAGAGACACGACATCGTCGACGATTCGATGCGGCGTGCATTTAATTCGTTCTACATCAAAGCGATTGGCTTCGATTTTCGACAGGTCGAGAATGTCATCGATCAGATCGACGAGGTAGTCGCCCTGTTTCTGGATGGTTCGTGCCGCGTCGATGTCGCCTGGCTTGGTCAGATTGTCGAGCAAGAGATCGGCGAAACCGAGAATCGCGGTCAGCGGGGTGCGAATCTCATGGCTCATATTCGCCAGAAATTCACTCTTTGTGCGGTTGGCCTGTTCGGCTTCCTCTTTCGCGAGACGCAGTTTTTCCTCGAATTGCTTCCGCTCGGTGATTTCGGACGAAGTACCGATGACGTGATGAATCTTGCCATCGTCGTCGCGCACTGGCAGGAAGGTGGTGTGGAACCAATGCTCCTGGCCAGCGGTGTCGAGAACCGGACACTCGACGCTCGAGATTTCTCCCGCCTTGGCCTTTTCCAAGTGTTCGATGAGCGGCGCACGCATCGCCTCTGGGAAAATCTCCGGCGGATAAATGCTGCCATAGAACGGTTCAATGTTATCGATCTTGAGTTGCTGCTGTCCCGCATGACTCATGTAGAGAAGTCGGGAGTCGAGGTCGATGATCTTGTTGCAAATCGGCGAAACCTCGAGTAGCGTGCGGGCTTCGCGTTCGGATGCACGCAGCTCCGATTCAGCCGCCTTGGCCTCGGCAAGTTCGACTTCCAATTCACGAACGCGGATGGCCAGGTCGTCGTCCGAGGCTGATGGCGAGTCCAACCGGGACGCCGCGGTTGTCGTTGTTGATTCGGTTTGAACTTCGATACCGGATTCAGCAAGATGCGTTGACTGCTGCGCGCGGCGTTTGCTCCAGATCGCGAAGGCTGTCATGAATGCGGCGAATGTTATTCCCACGCTTATCGTTGGCCGAAACGTGTCGGTCACCGGCCAAGGGGCAAACGCTGCCACGATGGCAACAATTGCAACCGCCGCGAAAGCTCCTTTCGCACCGGATTCGCGAGTGTCTCTAGATGTCAGTCGATTCGAGTTCATGCTCAGATCCGTGATGTCAGTTCTAGGCCAGCGATGCCAATTCGTATTTCAATGCGGCGTGTGTTACTGGCTTCCATCCTCAATGATGTGTGTGGTGGTCAATTGGAGTTGCGATTTTGCGTACCAGTTGATCGTGGCATTCCTGCCCGTGGTTAAAACTCGATCGGGTGCGTCATCGACGAGATGAGATTTATTGGAGCATAGGAATATACGTCGCAGTCGGGGCGCAAACGTCAAGAGTCTCGTCATTCAATTGCTCGGGAAGCGACAATCGATTCAATCGGCCTAGTTCCAACCCCTCCAATGGTGATACGATGGGACATAGAGAGTTTGTGGCCCTAAAACCGTTCTGACCGGCAACGCCGAGGGGGGCTTTTCCTCAGTGGCAGCAGGCGTTTCTTACCATCGGGGTGCGATCGATGACGGCTGAACAGCAAGAGAAGAAGGGGCGGCGATCGTGGCTTGGTAGGGTATTCAAAGTACTCGGCGTCCTGCTGCTGATTGCGCTCATCGGTTACGTCTGGCCGGACGAGCAGATCGAAGTCGGTCTCGAAACGACGTATGTCACGGGGCCGCTCGATGACGAAGGCTACGTTGACTATTTGGCCGTCATCAATGCCAAGGCAAAACGAGGGGTGACGCCTGAGAACAATGGAGCCGTGTTGTACTGGCAGGCCATGGGGCCCGAGTACGGTCCTCTGGCCCCCGATTGGCAGAAGATCTTCTACGGCGAAATCGGCATGGAAGTGCCGCCGGAAGAGGGCGACTATCTCGAACCGTTTAACGACTTTGTCTCCGGCGACTGGGTCCCCCTGGAAGAACTTGCCGATCAGGAATCTGACGAGAAATTTGACGAAGAGGGCGCCGGACTTGATGCCGAACGCAGTTCCGATGACCTGTGGGACCGACGAGCGGAGTTGATGAACACGCCCTGGTCAACGGAGGATGATCCGGCGATGGCCCGTTGGATCGCTCGTAATGACTCTTCCCTCGACAAGTTCATCGAGGGAACGCGGCGTTCGCACTTCTATGTGCCCCTGATTCGTGTCGATCCGCCCGCACAACCGACGGAGCCGCATCCGCCGGTGCTCCACGCCGAAGAGTATGGGCACAAATTGTTGGAAGTCAGTCGGGCGCTAGCCACGCGGGCAATGTTTCGAGTTGGAAGCGGCCAGTACGAGGCAGCCTGGCAGGATACGTTGGCCGCGATGCGGCTAACAAGACAATCGGCAAGTGACAAGAGTCTGGTCCATGCGCTGGTGAACGTTGCGCAGTTTCAAATCGCTCTACAAACGATTCCGCCGCTCTTGCATGAAGGGCAACTTAGCATCGAACAAATCCGCTCCATGCAACGAGAGTTCGACGAGGTCGCTCACCGCGCGTCAATTAGTCAGGCGCTCGATTGGGGAGAGCGAATTGGTCAGCTGGACATGATGCAGGCGATGGATCGATATACGCAGCCGCTGTCACGACGTGTTCCTCGAGGTGGCCTTGATTGGAACTTTATTCTTCGCAGTACCAACGAACGAATCGATCGTATGGTGACAACGGTCGCGGCTTATGAAGCCAACACGCCGCTGCCAGAAGATCCACTCGACATTGAGGAGGTACACGCGTGGGCAAAACGCGTCTTTAGCTTCTCAAACTGTTGGAAGTATCCCTTCAGCAGAAATCGTCGCAGCGAGATTTGGCGCGACATGTTGCAAGCGATGATTTTTCCGGCAATCATCACGTCCTACTCGACCGTCCTGGAGGTCGACAATGCAGACCGCCAGACGCGAGTCGCCTTTGCGCTGAGTCTCTTCCGGGCCGAACATGGGCAATACCCGGAATCGCTTGACGCCCTGGTGCCGATCTACCTGAAGGCGGTGCCGAGCGATCGCTGGGACGCGGACGAAAAGCCGATGCGATATCGACGAGAAGGGGATGGCTACGTGGTTTATAGCGTGGGCCGTGATGCCGAAGATGACGAAGGCTTACTTGACGGTGAAGCTTATGAGGACGACGAAGGCTTTCGACTGCCCGGCAAACTGTCTCCCTTGCAAACGGTCGCAGAAGAATAGCCGGCACGCTTCTTTTTCGCGGCAGTTGGTTATGCCAGCAGCGGACGCAGGACATGACCATGCACGTCGGTCAGCCGCATGTCGCGACCGCCGAAACGGTAGGTCAGCTTCGTGTGGTCGAGGCCCAATAGGTGCAGCATCGTGGCATGCAAATCGTAGATCGAGACCGGGTTTTCCACGACCTTGTAGCCGAACTCGTCGGTCGCTCCGTAGAGGGTGCCCCCTTTGATTCCGCCACCGGCCATCCATAGTGAGAAGCCATACTCGTTGTGATCGCGACCGTCGCGGCCCTGGGCGAAGGGTGTGCGGCCAAACTCGCCCGACCACAAGACCAGAGTCTCGTCGAGTAGGCCCCGCTGCTTGAGATCGGTCAATAGTGCCGCAATCGGTTGGTCGACCGTGCGAGCGTTGGCCCGATGGTCCTGGCGGAACTTGCTGTGTTGGTCCCATCGCGTGCCAGCCGGCATCAAGACCTCCACGAAGCGAACACCCCGTTCGACCATGCGACGGGCCAGCAGGCATTCGGTGCCGAACTGCCGTAGCGGCTCAAAACCGGAATCGAGCCCGTACAGATTCTTGATGTTGGTCGTTTCGCCACGCAGGTCGGTCAACTCAGGCACGGCCGCTTGCATCCGGTACGCCAGCTCGAAGTTGGCGATGGCCGCTTCAACCTGATCGTTCGCGCCCTGCTCTTCGACCGCTAGGCGATCGATGTCGCGAATGAAGTCGAGCTTATTGCGCTGTAAGGCAACAGATGATTCGCGTCGACGAATGTTGGCCACGGGCATTTCCGCGGCACGGAACATCGAGCCTTGGTAAGCAGCCGGCAAGAACCCGGCCCCAAAATTATCAGGCCCGCCTGGAGGCAAGAAACTGTTCGACTCGATGACAATGTAGCCAGGCAGGTTCTGGTTTTCCGTCCCCAGACCATAGGTCGTCCAAGCGCCGGCTGAGGGCAATCCTTGACGACCGCTCCCGGTGTGGAAGTGATAGTTGGCATTCGTGTGCTCGGCGAACTGACTGACCGCGGAGCGAACAACCGCCAGGTCGTCGACGAGTTCGCCTACTCTGGGAAAAAGGTCGCTGACCGGAATGCCACTTTCACCGTAGTGGTGGAACTTCCAGGGGCTGGCCAGCGTGTTGCCAATCTCGTTGAACTGCGTCGGTTCGATCTTCGTCGGAAACGGCTGACCATCGTACTTGGCGAGTGCCGGCTTGGGGTCGAACGAATCGACTTGCGACACACCCCCTTCCATAAACAGAAAGATGACGTTGCGAGCCTTGGCCGGAAAATGTGGTGCTCGGGCCGCCTGCGGATTGGGCGCACCTGCGGCGAACGCCGGATCGTTTAGCAAGGATGCCAGTGCCGTGCTGCCAAAGCCGAGCGCGCACCGCGAGAGCATCTCTCGCCGAGAGAGCGGGCGATTCATGGTGCGGTGGCAAAGGGTCATGGTCGGGGCCAAGTTGGAGTCGCTTTGTTTGCTAGACAGGATAACAGAATGAAGACAAGATGCAGTTGATCTGTTTAATAAGGGTCGCGACGAGATCATCGCACAAATATAAACTCCTTCACGCCGAATAGCGCGTGGGCCAGGTCGATCCAAGGGAGCTGGCCGTCGCCTTCTTTCGTGGCTGACCTTGCGTAGGCGGCCGTTTGTTCCTGCAAGAACGTGCGAGCGCGGGTCGCTTCGATTTTGCTGGGCGGGCGAGACAACGCGTATCGGTAAAGAAGGTCGATTCGCGCATCCGTTGCTTCACTCTCGGCGAGAACGCGCGTCGCCAAGGCGGCCGCCTGTTGAGCCACGAACGGATCGTTCATCAGCGTCAGAGCCTGAGCCGGGACGTTGGAAACGCTTCGCCTAGCTACACAGGTTGTCGGTACCGGCGTATCGAATGTGGCGAACATTGGCGAGAGGAAGTTGCGGCGTACCTCTTGGTAGATGCTGCGACGACGGCCGCCGTCGAGCGGACCGCTCTTCTCCGGGCGACTGAGCCCCTGCATGAACGGCGTTAGGTGAACCGGTACCGCCGGGCCGAAGGGTGCCGGGTTGAGCTGGCCGCTGGCGGTCAACATCGCGTCACGAATCGCCTCTCCTTCCAGGCGACGGACTCGCATGCGGCTGATCCATTCGTTTGTCGGATCGACGTCCTTGGCATTGGCCGGGTGTGCTCGACTGCGCATCCGGTAGGTGCGGGATAGGACCAGCTCGCGAATCAACTTCTTGAGCGACCAGTCAAAGCCAGGCGCTCCGGAGGTGTTGTCGTCGCTGGGGGCGCGGAATCGCGTCGCCAGATGATCGAGAAG
Organism: uncultured Planctomycetaceae bacterium; assembly: GCA_964385715.1. Classification (GTDB taxonomy): domain Bacteria; phylum Planctomycetota; class Planctomycetia; order Pirellulales; family UBA7805; genus MB-PLM-2. The sequence continues at coordinate 10,325 of CAYLRE010000065.1, read as the reverse complement.
TGCCGGATGCGACGGTCGCTGACCCACCGTGCCCAAGTTATCGACCGACGGTGCCAGCCCACGACCGAATAGATGATGCCAGATCCAATTAACTCGAACGCGTGCGAGCAGCGGATTGGTGTCGGCCGTGAGCGTATCGGCGAGTTGCAGGCGACCACTGCCGATCTCTGCGGCCATTGGTTTCGGAGCGTCGGCGGAAGCAAGCAAGACGATTGGTGCCCGCCTCGCCGCGGTAACGCCTAATTGACGCACGTCTCCGCGAATGTTCACGCGGGCGTCGATCGCGTTGCCGTCGCGAATGGCGAGCGCTCGTTTGGGCCGGGGAATGTTTGCGTCGACTGCCGCCATCTGTCGTGCGATTTCCGAGAGTCGCTGCTGTTGCTGCCGAGAGACATAGAAAGACTTGGGGGCGGTTGGGTGGCCAACGTCGTTCGGAGCCGGCCGATTGGCGAAACGAATCTCGTCGACCAAGAGGAAGTCGTCCGAGTTGTCGACGATTTCCAGATAGGCTGGATGGCCTTGGTAAAGATTCAGGTCGCCAGCCAGCTCAACCCAACGCGGCTTGTCGTGCGGCACGTCGACTTGGATCTCGGTCTGGCGAAACAGCTGGTCCTTGTACCGCTGCATCATGTAGCCGTTGATGATGATGCGGATTCGCCCCCGGCCGGCGACGCGAAGCCAAACGCGCGGATGCTCAACCGTGAACTCGCGGGATTGTAGTGTCCCTTGTAATCGGCCCGCCAGCATTCCACTGTGGGCCTGATTTGGAGGCACGGCTCTCGCTTCGTTCTCCGCAGTGCGGTCCCATTGGCCGGCTTGCGTCGGTGCGTCGCCGAACGCTGGACCGAACACGAACCAGTCGTGGTAATTGCCGTCGCCAAAATCTTCAAACAGCACCGTGTCAGCGAACTGGTTGTCGTCCTCTCCACTACTCTTGTCTTCTATCGCCTTCGCGTCTGCCAGAATCGTCGCCGCTTCGTTTCGCAGCTTTGCGAGTTGCTGTTCTGCGGCTGCGATCTTGCCACCGGAATCGAGGTATGCTTCCTGTCGGCGGGAACTGCGCAGGTAACCGAGCAGTCCGTAGTACTCTTCCGTACTGACGGGATCGAATTTGTGATCGTGGCAGCGGGCGCAGGCGACGGTCAGTCCAAGGAAGGCTCGCGAGAAGACGTCGATTTGGTTGTCGAAGCGGTCCGCCTCGTGCAGCTTTACATCGACCGGCTGACTCATCTGGCCGTGTAGGTACCAAAAACCGGTGCCGATGATCGACTCGTTGTACTGTTCTTTTGTGTGACGACGTGGTGCTTCTAGCAGATCTCCCGCGACATGCTCGTGCACGAATCGGTCGTACGGGACGTCCGCGTTGAGTGCCCGAATCACATAATCGCGATATCGCCAGGCGAGCGGAATCGGCCAATCATGTTCGTAACCGTACGTCTCCGCATAGCGAACCAGATCGAGCCAGTGCCGTGCCCAGCGTTCACCAAAGTGTTGGGAAGAGAGCAGGCGATCGACGACCTTTTCATGCGCTGCGGTCGAATCATCGGCCACAAACGCCTCGACTTCCGCCGGTGTCGGTGGCAAGCCTGTAAGGTCGAAGCTGACGCGGCGAATCCACACGCGGCGATCAGCGTCGCCGGCCGGTGTTAGCTGATGCTCCTCAAGGCGAGAAAGAATGAAGTGATCGATCGGGCTGGTTGGCCATGATTCGTCGGCGACTTCGGGAGGCGTCGTCGGTTGCAGCGGAGTGAACGCCCAATGCGTGTCGTACTCGGCCCCCTGATCGATCCATTGTTCGAGCAGCGAGATCTGTTCCTCGGTGAGAGACAGCCCGGAATCGACCGGTGGCATCTGTGGCCCTTCGTCGTCGCCGGTGATGCGGTGGAATAACTGGCTCTCACCGGCACTGCCGGGGGTGATCGCCGGGCCACCTTCGCGCGGCCCAATCGCGTCACCACGCAGGTCGAGCCGTAACTCGGCCTCGCGTGCCGCGGCGTCTGGGCCGTGGCAAGTGAAACAGTTCTTGGCCAAGATCGGGCGAATGTCGCGATCGAAGTCGATCGCCGGTTCTTCGCCGTTTGCTGAAGAGGAGGCGAGCAGCAGCAGCGCGAGTGCGGCGACCAGCAGGCTCACGCCGCCGCGCCGCCGCCTTGATCCGCTTTGCATTCTCCACCGCAATTGGCTCATGATCATCTGCAACCTGAAACACTGTGCTGCCTGACACTTTAGCAACCCGTAGTGTGAACGGTTCCCCCCGTGGAGTCAATTTACGCTGCGAGAATCAAAACGCCGGTTGTGAGTGGGTGTTTCTTGTTAGGTGCGGCCAGGCCTGCTAGTCGAATAGGGCCTCTCTGGTGTAACGTAATCAGCACCTTAACCCACCACGCGACGCCCATCACGAGGCAATTGTCTGCATGTCGCACAAACTTGTCACCATCGGATCCTTTGCCGACGTCGTTGCGGCACATGCCATACGCAGCGGGTTGGAAGGTGCTGGCATTCAGGCCTTTGTCTCCGGCGATGAAGTGGCCACCTCGCTATGGCATGTCGGTTCCGCGCTAGGCGGCGTGAAGGTGCAGGTGGCCGAACCGGACGTGGAACGGGCGTTTGAGTTGCTCGGCGAAGAGGAAGGCCCAACGACGGAATTTGCCGGCAATGAAAACCCCTGGCGTTGCCGTTTGTGCCAGGAGATTGTCGAAGCGGAATACGTGGTTTGCTGGTCGTGCGGTCGTGACCGGGCCGATGTGCAGGACGATAACTTCGATCCCGCTTCGCTTCACGAGAAGGTCGAGGAACCGTCGCCGCCCGGGGACTATGCCCCGAATGACGCATTGCCGAATGACGTCTTGCCCACGGGAGAGCCAACCAGATACGCTGAGCCGCCCATCACAGAGAATGCCGTCAAAGAGAATGCTGTCACAGAGAAATTGGCCTCGAAGAATCCGTTCGCCAGCCCGCTAGGGCCAGAGATTGCTGCGGAGCTGCCGGCGGAACCGATTCAGGTGCTCGACGAAGATACCGAGGCGGCCGTATTGCGAGCCTACCGAGCCGCTATCATCGGCATTGTGCTCTGCCCTGGCGTATTGCATCTCTATTCGTTCGTGCTGTTGATTCTCATCTCGTCACGCCGACAAAAACTAACGCCGACTTCGCGACGAAGATTCTTTCTCGCCTACGCGATCGACATCATCGTGATTGTGTTCGCGGTCACACTCTATCGCGTGCAACCTGACTGGTTCTCGTTCTAACAAGACACGCAGAAGATGCCAGCGACCGGGGGCGGTCCACGCACTTTCCGTCGGACTCTCTGAGCCAGTATGATAGGGCGTATGAATAAGGAAGAAGCGACCATCTACATGGCGAACGTCAGTCGGCTGATGCGTGTCGACGGCGAAGTCGATACCGTCGAACGCAGAGTCTACGACGCAATTGCGCGGAGCGTGAGGGCTGACTACTTTGAAAAGAAGGCCGCGGAACAAGCTGCTACGGCCGACGACTTTGAGTTTCAGCTTGTCAGCCGCTGGTCCGATCGTATTCGCAATCTAGAAGACATGCTCTTCATGGGCTTCTGTAACGACAAGCTTGAACCGAGCGAACGCTCCGTGGTGCTCGCCTACGCAAAACTGCTTGGCATCAGTCAGCCCCAGCTGCAGCTGATTCGCCAAGAAACGCACGAGCGGTATCAGCAGTTCCGGGAGAGCTGAGAATTACGCGAAAGCCAGGTTCTTGGCAATTTCGACCGCGCCAGGAGTTGTCATTCCGCTTTCCCTTGGAACAATATCACAGCGGCGAATTGTCACAGTGGGGAATTGTAACGGGGCCTGGCGGACGCGACGAGCATGGGTATCGAAATAGTCCCCGACGGCAAAGGCTTTCTGCTGGTTGCCAGCATGCGCGTGCCGCGGCCGATTGCCGAGGTGTTCGACTTCTTTTCCAATGCCCGCAATCTAGAGCGACTCACACCGCCAAGTTTGCGGTTCCATGTGCTTACCGAAGGGCCGATCGAAATGGCCGAGGGGACGCGGATCGACTACCAACTCAAGGTGCACAAAATTCCAATCCGCTGGCAATCGGAGATCACCGCCTGGGAGCCCCCGTACCGCTTTGTCGATGAACAAAGTCGCGGGCCGTATCGTTGGTGGGTTCACGAACATCTGTTTGAGGAACAGGGCGAGTTTACCTTCGTTCGCGATCGCGTCCGCTATGCGGCCCCCGGCGGACGGCTCATGAATCGGCTGTTCGTAGCCCGCGATCTGCGCAAAATCTTCGCATTTCGGGCTAAGGCACTTGCCGACGTATTCGGCACGGCGGAGCGCGACTAAAGTTGCCCGGTCACGGCAGCCGCGACAATATTTCGCCAAAAAATTCTTGGTGCGCGGCCAGAGCGTGCGATATAATCCCCCTCAGCGGGGGCGGCCGCTTGACTCGTTGAGCGCTCTTTCCGCCCCGCTTCGGCTGATTCCACAACGGACTTCTTAGAATTCTCGGAGGCTCTCATCATGTCGTTTACTCAATCCCTTCGTGTCGTGTTGGCTCTGGTCGTCGTGTCGTTGGCTTGGAGCATTGCGGTCCCAGAGGCGTCGGCCCAAGAGGGCGGCGAGTACCGCTTCATCTTCAAATCGCAAAGCAACAACAGTTGGGTTGGCATTCGCTGGCGGGTGAGCGACGGCGAAGCGTGGCGAGCGCTCAGCGGAAAATGGGTCAAGATGCAAGAGAAGGGAACGGCCCCGCAGACCGGCACGTATGGTATCCAGGTCGTTGCCGAAAAGGATCTGAATATCTGGAACGTGTTCCGCTACAACGTGAATACGGGCCGCACCTGGCGAATGATGAGCGGCAACTGGGAGGACATGCTAACGCAGTCGGAACAGCCGTAGGGGGGGGGAGGTTTGCATGTACGCCGAGCCAGGCCGTTCCGCAAGTTGATCGAGTTGCGGATTGGTCGCGGGCTGAGATTGGTTACACTGTATGGGCGTGACACCACTATCGAACTTCCGTTGCGGATTGGTCGCGGGCTGAGATTGGTTACACTTCGCCGTGGCGCGGCACGTCCGGAACTGCTGTTGCGGATTGGTCGCGGGCTGAGATTGGTTACACTCACGCCTTCGATTCGTTCCGGCCGGTCCATGTTGCGGATTGGTCGCGGGCTGAGATTGGTTACACTGGGTTGCAAGGTACTCCCCCTCACCCGCATGTTGCGGATTGGTCGCGGGCTGAGATTGGTTACACTCGACAAGTGCATCGAGTATCCGAAGGACTCGTTGCGGATTGGTCGCGGGCTGAGATTGGTTACACTTGGAACCGTTTCGTTTGCGAAGACCAAGGCGTTGCGGATTGGTCGCGGGCTGAGATTGGTTACACTTCAATTGCTTGCAGCATGTCCTAATACCCCGTTGCGGATTGGTCGCGGGCTGAGATTGGTTACACTCCATCGGTATGGCTTGGCTCGACATTACAATGTTGCGGATTGGTCGCGGGCTGAGATTGGTTACACTATTCTTCCTTATGCAGTTTGTCGGCAATACGTTGCGGATTGGTCGCGGGCTGAGATTGGTTACACTATTGAGCGTCACCCACGTTGGTCGCCCGTTGTTGCGGATTGGTCGCGGGCTGAGATTGGTTACACTTGCGGCGATGCGAGACCCGCTAACAAGTTGGTTGCGGATTGGTCGCGGGCTGAGATTGGTTACACTAGAGACAATCGCCGGTTACGACTGCGAAGCGTTGCGGATTGGTCGCGGGCTGAGATTGGTTACACTTGAGCTATCTGATACTCGCGTCCGTCTGCTGTTGCGGATTGGTCGCGGGCTGAGATTGGTTACACTGAGCAACAAGATGCCTCTTTATTATTGCATGTTGCGGATTGGTCGCGGGCTGAGATTGGTTACACTCGAGCCGAGAAGGCGGAAGAACAGGTAACCGTTGCGGATTGGTCGCGGGCTGAGATTGGTTACACTGCCGTTCGCGCAGGACTGGTCGAGCCATTTGTTGCGGATTGGTCGCGGGCTGAGATTGGTTACACTGCAACCGCAGCAGGAGTGGCAGCCACTGGGGTTGCGGATTGGTCGCGGGCTGAGATTGGTTACACTGTTTTTAATCTCGACTCCACTAATCGAATGGTTGCGGATTGGTCGCGGGCTGAGATTGGTTACACTCCGGGAGAGTTCGCGTCGTCAGGCCGCAGGGTTGCGGATTGGTCGCGGGCTGAGATTGGTTACACTCCGAATGGGAATCACCCAACGCCGTCAATGGTTGCGGATTGGTCGCGGGCTGAGATTGGTTACACTACCTGCGTCGCAAACTGCTGCAAAACAATGAGATAGGAGTAAATCGCGGTTAGAAAAGTTCCAGTTGGCACGGGGCTTCCTCCGCTGCTTGGCGAGTTTTTCCCCAGAAAACCATCATTCGTTCGAACTGCTTATCGGTGAACGTCAGCACGCGAACTTCGCCATCCGGTGGCAAGTTCCGGCGGATTCGTTCGACGTGGACTTCGGCATTTTCCTTGCTAGGGCAATGCCGAGCATAGACCGAATACTGCATCATCGTAAAGCCATCTTCGATCAGGTGTTTGCGGAAATGGGTATACTCCCGGCGTGCCCTTGGCGTGTCGGTCGGGAGATCAAACATGGCGACGATCCACATGCATCGGTACCCGGTGATTAACATCGTGGTGAGCCTGTTGTCTTCGTGCCGTCCATCCGTGGTTCTTCCTGTTTGGGCGGTCTCCAGACGGGGATGTTCAGTTTCTTGGATTCGCCTTGAAAGCATCGCACTAGCGAACGAGCCATGCGATGCAGGTTGGTCATCAAGGGGCCCTGTTCATCGCCCATTTGAACCGGCTCCGCCAAGACCTTGAGCAGCTCTGCCTTGGCTTCGGGGGTAACCTCCCGATAGCCTTGTTCGTAAAGGTCGCGAGCGCGATCGTCGACCACGGGTCGCAACGGTTCCATCAGGTCGTCCGCCAAACAGAAGGCGTTCGAGCGATTATGATGGTGCAGTCCGATGGCCGGCAATAATCCAGCGGCAACAACGGCGCGGGCGGTTGCCGCACGCACAACGGCGTAGCCGTAATTCAACAAGGCATTGAGTTCTTCGCCCCCGGGGTCGCGGCGGAATGTTTCAACGGGTCGATAGTTGGTCCAATAGACCCGCGCGGCCTGGGCTTCGACGTTCGACGGATCGCCGGACCGAACGGAGCGGGCCAGATCGAGCAGTTTGTTCTTGGCCGGGCATGTTGTTGCGAGATTAGCTGCCTGTGCACGGATCTTGGCTTGAACAAGCTGCTTCCAAAGTGATTTTCTTAGCGGTTTGCTGGCGCCGAGTTGTTCATTGATTCTCCAGACGACTTGCGTGTGATCTGCGAGAGGAAGTAATACGGCTGTGGGAAGATGATTGCGGCCACAGACGATGAGCGTTGCCCCCGAGTCGGCCAGCGATGCCAGCATGGCGTGCGAGTAGGTCACGCCGGGGTGGTCGACGAGCACGACACCAATATCTTCACAGGGAATCGAGCCGGCCGTTTGCTCGTCGCGAAGAACGAGCAGCTGCTTCTGACGCACGGTGAGGTGGGCCGCCTCGCGGGAGATCTCGACAGTACGTTTAATCACGTTACCGGTCCTGTTTCGATTTTTGTTTCGGCCCCAGCCCGCGCGATTGTGCGAGCTGTGTCGAATCGAAGTGTCAGGACCATCCGTGGAGCCGCAGCGCGTCCGAGCGGCGAGTCTTCAGTGTAGCGATCCCGAAAGCTAGTTTCCAGAAAAAACTAGTCGTTCGCCCAGCGAATTCGACCCAAGAGATCGACGGTAACTTTGCGGGCCTTGTATTTCGCGATTAACGAATTGGGAGTTGTGCCGAGATCCTTCTTGGCCCCGGATCGACGCGCATCTCGCGAATCGACGAGGTGGATTCGTTTCTGAGTAGAAACAAGGGTGCTAACGATCATCAGGCGTTCGGTCCCGTCGATCTCGGCGAGTACGCTGTCCCCCGGGCTGAGCGACATTAGGAATCTTGCTTCAGGTCGTTTGCTGTGTTGTCTGCGGACGAGAGATTCACGAACGTCTCGCCGGATGCGACGACTTGCTTCCAGCCGGCTCACGTATTCGGCGTCCCGTTTGGGCTTGCCCTTCTCTTCCCACTCAAAGATACAAGCGTGGTGGTTGTCGCCGGGGCAGACGTGCGCGATGACGGTGGGGCTCTCAAGATCCTCCGCTTTCTCCTCGCGGATAGGAGTTACCGTTTCGTTGGGAACTCTAAGGCGAACCTTTTTGATAGGTACGCCCGAGGGCATGCGAACGTCTGCCAGGGCTTCTTTGAGATGTTTGGCCGTTGGCTTCTTTCCATTTTCGATCTCAATGCCCTTGCTCTTCAGGTGGTCAAGGATAGTCTTCTTGATACCGCCGTCGCGAATCTTCTTTTCAATTTCGTTTGCCGAGAGGTCGATAATCGGCTTGCGTTTGACAAATACACCAGGCTTGTCGGTGGTGCCGAAGGGCATTTCGTCATGCAGTCCCCCCGCCACGTTGCGTTGCACTCGGTGGGAGACATTGATGTTCGCTACGCGTTGTTCGACGTCTTTCCGGAAGTTGTCCCAGGGTCGTGGCAGGGTAAAGACTTCGCCCGTTTCGTGATCGAATCCGTCAGTCTTGCGGATTTCGGCAAGGGAGTGCAGGCGGGAGCGATTGGTCAGCGCGACGACGAGCGCGTCGACGGCGTGATGCCGGTGGTCATCTCGGCTCTTGCGGTCTTCACCGTCGTCTCGCAGGATCGTATTGAGGCCCCATTGCCAGCGTAAGGTGGCCGTCTGTTGCCCTTTGATGCCGAGCACAAAGTGGTCCTTCTCGAACAGGCAGCGCAGGTATTCGGCAGTAACCTTAGAGATGTAGGCGGTGTCGTTGAGTTGTCTGGCGACAAAATCGTCCAAGTTCAGGTTTCTTTGCAGGAACTTGCGATACTTGCCATAGGGCATCAGTCGCTGGCGAACGAGAGCGCTGGCGCGTTGGCAGATCTGTTCGTAGCGCTGCGGATCGGTCGAGGCCAGCCATTCGTAAGGAGTCTTGTCGGACTTGTCGTGGTTGCAGCGACGATGGCAAATTACTTTGTTCGACTGCGAGTCGTCCAGCGACCGGTAGCGTGGCAGGATGTGGTCAATATCGGTGTCGCCGCCAAAGAGTTGTTGTTGGCTGATCTTCTTGCCGCAATAGATGCAGTCGGTTTTCTGCTCCTGCCAAAGCAGATACCGCAGGATACTGTCACGATTGACGCGGAGTGATGCCTGGGCCGGAAAGGTTGATTTGATCTTGCGAATCTCGTCGGCGGCATGGTCCCGCTGTTTTTCTCTCTCACGGGTAAACGTGTTGTATTTGCGGCGAGCGTCTTGGCCCATTTGGATCGATCTCGCCATTTCCACGTGAACTGCGTCCGGCTTGCCGTATTCGCGAATGATGGCGTTGACGAGTTTGCGTAGCTCAACCAACGCCCGTCGCACGACCGGATTGGGGATTTCGCCCAGAGGACAATTGCGAGGGTTCATTCTTGCCGGGTTGGGAAGCCGGTCGAAGAGTCGGCGTTTTAGTTCGTCTCGGCGAAGATACCCAGCTGCGTGTAAGGCACTCTCCTCCTGGTCGCTCTTGCCCTGGTAGATGAGGCCTCGTTCCAAATGGGGTAGCAGCTTATCGATTGCCAGCAGCGAGAGGTTGCCGTAGCCGTCAGGGAAGTCGGCTTTGAGCGCCTCATCAGCTTGTGCAGGAGTGAAGCCGAATTCATTTGTCAGGCGTTCCGCCAGTACGTCATCGTCCCGTTCGTTGTCGATCAGCAGGCGAATGATGGTATCCTTTTCTTCCTCGGGACGCTTGTGCCAAGCGGCTCCGTTAATCTTCTTGCCGGCCATCAGTGCATCGACGGGCATGCCCTGCATTTTGGTACGTTTACCACGTTCCAGCGTGAAATGGATCTGTTCCGGCGCCGGGTTGTCTGGCAGCTGGCCAAGTAGTTCGCGCATTTTGTCGAATTTGAGTTCCTTCTTGCGAAGTAGATTGTCCAGTAAGAGAAGCCGCTCTTCATCCGTTAGCTTCCGTTCGATTCGCGCGCTATTGTCGGCGAGCCGGAGGTTGTTGACTTCCTGAAGAAGACGGCATCTTTGGAAGTGGCGATCGGCCTTCGGACAGCGCTTTTGCTTGGGTTCGAGCTCACAGAGACCGATAACCGATTTGGGCCAGTACATGGGCCGCTGAAAGAAGATCATGCCGTGGATGCCAAAGGCCTCTAAGAGACTGAGCCTGGTTTCCGCACTTGCCGCGGCGTCGATCGAGTCGATCGATTTGGGCACC
>CAYLRE010000064.1:0-19027 GCA_964385715.1 uncultured Planctomycetaceae bacterium | reverse complement strand
CCCCGCAGCAGATTGCGGAATGGGTAGAGCAATGCACCGATCGTCTGTTAGCGCAAGACGCACAAGTTATTATGACGCGATTGCCGCTCGCCAATTTCAACTCACTCTCTACAACGCGGTTTAAGATTTTCCGCTCCCTTCTGTTCCCGAGGAGCCGGCAGTCGCTGACAGAATTGAGGTATCTGGCAAGCGATTTGGACGACCGCGTGACCGAGCTAAGTCGTTCGAGACCAATCACCTTGGTCGATCAGTCACCCGATTGGTATGGATTTGACCCAATCCACCCTCGATTTCGCCATTGGCCAACCGTCCAGCAAACATTACTGGCTTCATGGCGTGTCACAGATGTCTCAAAACCGGATTCCAATCGCTGGCGCGACCACGTGCGAGCGTGGCGTCTGCGTGGTGAAGAGCGTCTCGTGTTTGGTCGGATGCGACGAAGCGCACAACCTTGCGCACGTCTACCTGACGGCACAATCGTTGCACTTCATTAACGTCACAAACAACAATCTTGATCGATCCGACGACTTTTTTTTGAAATTTTTTTGAATTTTTTTTGTACCCCGATCAACCTGCGTCAAAGTCTCTTCGCACCATACAAGCGACGCGCACATTTTCCTGATAGCGTCCGCGCGTCGCGGCATATCGCGGTGTTAAAACGGTGTTCGATGATGTCATATCGGGCGCTTTGAGATGTTTTGTTGTTGCCCAAGAAAACGCGTAGACCCAATAAATTCCCGCATAAAACGCAACACGACGACGTCAATCTATGAAATGATGTTCGCCTGCTTCGGCAAGTGGCGGCGCGCGTCGCGTGATCGACAACGCATTAAGAAGATTTAGCTCAACGAACAACGCGCGCGACTTGAAACGCGCGTTCGCGCGACGTCGTGACTGTTCCTTGAGGTAACAACGCGTACAAATTCTCAATTTTTTTTGCGAGAAGGTCTTGACGCATCGATTTGGATTCTGAACATTTACAAAAAGTCATAAGTATCAGGCGATGGATGTTGTTTGCGATTTGTGATCTTGAGTTGTCCGAACTACGGAAGCTCGTCGATGGTGGAACGTTCCACCGCGTCAAGATTCATTGGCGCACTGCGACGAGACAATGTGGTTCTTTAACGCCAAGAGCGAGCGAGGCTGAGTCGGCGAACATTGTGTCCGTCGCCCGTTCCATGCTCGCCGGTACCTTTTAACGGAGGACGTGTTGTGGCCAAAAAACGGAAGAAGGCTGCTAAGAAGAAGGTAGCCAAGAAAAAGGCCGCCAAGAAGAAGGCGCCCGCGAAGAAGAAGAAAAAGAAGGCTGTAAAGAAGAAGAAGGCTGCCAAGAAGAAGAAGAAGGCCGCGCCTAAGAAGAAGAAGGCAGCCAAGAAGAAAAAGAAGGCAGCCAAGAAGAAGAAGAAGGCCGCCCCTAAGAAGAAGAAGGCTGCTAAGAAGAAAAAGAAGGCAGCCCCCAAGAAGAAGAAAGCTGCTAAGAAGAAGGCCAAGCGCCGCGTCAAGAAGAAGCGCTAGATAGCCACTGCTCGATTAGACAAACGGGTCTAACTCGTTTCCCTGAATCGAGTTGCTACTAGTCGCTGCTCTTAGCTAGCAAGAAGATAACCAGCCGCCCGGAGAGTTCTACTCACCAGGCGGCTTTCGTTTTGCGCGAAGCGGGACCAAGGACCGTTGCCGTAACAGCTCCAACGGCGCGCAGCGGCTGCCCCAGCGACACAGATCGTGTCCAAGATCAAGAAGCAGAACTGAGAACTACAGAACCGATAGCGAAGGCAGCGGCGGTTCTTCTTGCGTGCCCTGCGACAACTCTTCTGCCAGATTAACGCAGATCGAATTCAGCGGGGCCGCGATCTCTTCGTCGTCAAAGTTGGCGACCATGCGACCTTCGTCGCCATGCACCCGCATCTGAATGTTGATTGGCACCTCGCCCAAGAACGGAATCTTGAGCGACTCGGCACGGCTCTTTGCACCACCGTGACCAAAGATGTCGTAGCGTTTGCCGTTGTCCGGGCAAAGGAAGTAGCTCATGTTCTCAACAACACCGAGCACCGGAATCTTGACCTTCTCGTACATCGTGATCGCCTTGACCGCGTCGAGCAGGGCCACGTCCTGCGGCGTGCAAACCACCACCGCACCCGTAAGCGGCAACAGCTGCGAGAGCGTCAGAGCGATATCGCCTGTTCCCGGCGGCATATCAATGATCAAGTAATCGAGCGGCCCCCAAATCGTGTCTCGCAGAAACTGCGTAATCGCTCCATGCAGCATCGGGCCACGCCAAATTACCGCCTCATCAGGCGGCACCATGAAACCCATCGACATCACTCGCATCCCATCGCAATCGATCGGAACGATGCCACGCTTCATGACGGGATTGCCTTGCTCATCGCGTTGATCAGTCGGCTGCTCACGGACTTCCGGCTGGCCCGAAAGTCCCAAGAGATGCGGAATACTCGGTCCATAAACATCGGCGTCCATCAATCCGACCTGACAACCGGCTCGTTTGAGTCCCAGGGCGAGTGAGGTGGCGATCGTGCTCTTGCCGACGCCTCCTTTTCCTGAGGCGACCGCGATCACGCTCTTGGCCGTGACTCCGACTTGTCCCAGAGGTTCCACCGCACGCTGGTGGACATCCAGAGCCACCTCGACCGAGGACAATTCCGGACATTCTTTCTTCAGCAAAGAAATGAGGTTTTGCCGAGTCGATTCCCACAGAGGAGCACTGTGTGTGGTCAACGCCAGCGTCAAGGACAGACTTTCGCCATCGAGTATAACGTCGCGAACTTGGTCCATTTCGACCACGCCACGGCCCGATTCGGGGTCCTTGAACTCGCTGAGGACCCTGTTGACTGCTGCTAGATTCTTGTCGTCGCTCATCACTACGCTCCGCTGGGCTTCTTTGGTGGCCACCTGCCTAGGTTCCACCAGATTTTTGGAATCCCCTAGCGTTCCACAACTGCTTTCGCCGGGCAAGCCCCCAGAAGCCGCGGACACGGGGACAAGTTGACCCAGTGCGTCAAACTCTTGCCATGAGGCCCGTAAACCTATCGACGTAAAGATAGTGACAGAGCGGCGTTGCTCGTCTCAGAAGACCTTCCGTTTCGTCCTAACGGCTCTCAGTCGCCACCGTTTCGGCTCGGGTCACCGCCTCGGCCAAATCCGCCGTGGCGTCGGTCGCAGCCGTCGACTGCTCTAGCGGCTCTTCAACGGCCTTTGTGGCGGCTCCACGGGTCAGGTGCTCTAAAGATGCCGGGTAGCAGCCCAACACAACCGCGAGAAGCATGCAGACGCCGACCACGAACGCCGCGCCGGGCGTCGAAAGGGATGAAGCAGGAGAAAGAGCACTTGAGGAGCCAGCGGCGGAGCGAAAGTACATCGTGGCCACGATACGCAAGTAATAAGCCGCGGCGATGGCGGCATTCAATGCCCCGACAACCGCCAACGCGATCAACGCCGTCCGCATAGGGATTCCGGCAATCGTCAGGTCCGTGGAACCGTTCACACCAAGAGCGCTGAAGAACAGGCCCATCTTTCCCCAAAAGCCTGCGAGCGGCGGAATGCCGGCCAGCGAGAACATGAATACGGCCAAGGCGACGGCGATCAGCGGCCGCGTCTTCCCCAGTCCGGTCAGTTGCTCCACACGGTCGACCGACTCATCCACACGGCTCAGGTGCACGAGTGCGGCAAACGTGCCGAGTGTGGCTACGACATAGACCGCTAGGTAGAGCAGCATGCTTGACAGCCCGTCGACAAACTCGACCGGTGACGTTTCACCTTGAGCCGATCGAGCGGCCAGGAACACGCACAGACCAATCAGCATGTAACCTGCATGGGCGATGGAAGAATAGGCAAGCAGACGTCGAATGTTGTTCTGCCACAGCGCGGCTACGTTACCCAGCGTCATGGTAATGATCGAGAGCACCAAACAGAGCTGCCAACCGAACTGTGCCAGATCGGGCGGCAGGACCGCCGCCACGAGCCGCACCAGCACCACGACGCCAGCGATCTTAGGTACAACCGACAATAGTCCTGCGTTGAGATTCGTGGTCCCTTGATAGACGTCCGGAGCGTAGAAGTGAAATGGGACGGCGGCGATTTTGAATCCAAGGCCAGCGACGATCAACAACAGGGCCAAGACCGGTAGCGGTCCGCCTAGCTCCGACGCCGCAAGGCTCTCGGCGATCTCCGACAGACGAAGTTCACCTGTCAGCCCATACAGGAAGCTGAATCCGTAAAGCAGAATGGCACTCGAGAGCACGCTAAGAAAGAAATACTTGCTGGTCGCTTCCTGGCTACCAAGTTCTGCGTTGTCGCCAGCTGCCGAAGAATTGCTCGCCCCGCGGCCCAAATAGAGCAGTAGGTAGGTCGGAATCGAAATCAGCTCCAAACCGACAAACAGAATTACCAGTTCGTTCGCACAGCTCACCAGCATCACACCGGCAATCACCAGCAACATAGCACCGACCAACTCGGAGGATGCTCCACGCTTGCCACCCTGATTCGTCATTAGAACGAACAGGATGCCGACGATCACCGCTGTCGTACGCAGTACGTGGCCGAATTTGTCAAAGGTGACCGGGCCATACTCGCCCGCGGCGGGTAGATTGCCGAACAAAAGATGCCCACCGGCAAGCAGCAGCCCCAGTATGGCCACCCAACTCCAGCCGCTTTTTCCACCATAGAAGGCGCCGACCACAAAGATCCAGATCGCCGTCACGGCGACAAGGACTTCGGGAATCAGAAAATCAACGGTGGCTGAGCTAACTGGATTCATCGATCACACTTGTGATTTCTCTAGTTGGTTTTGACTTGCGGAGGCAGAACCAGCCTGGCATCGTGTGGTGGCACGTCCCGGCCGTCCGCCTGTTGGTTCGTATCGTCTATCGGCCCTAGTCCCATAGGCCGTGAAGGCTGACGCGCGTATCGTTCCTTCATCCAGGCTGGCATTTGTGAATCGCCGGCCAGAGCCGCTTCGGCGCTGGCCTGTTCTTCAACCGCCGCCCACTGCTGCTTCGCGTCGGACGTGAGATTATCGAGCGTCAATCGCATCGGCTTCAGGAAATGCCCTGGAGCGAGCCCAATCCACAAAGCAAATACCGCCAACGGGGCCAAGGAGAAGAACTCCGACCAGCCCATGTCTTCAATCGGTTCATCACCGTGAGCTGGCTCCTTGAGCGGACCAAAGAACACACGTTGCACGAGCCAGAGCATGTACCAAGCGCCCAGCACGACGCCCGAGACCGCCAACACCGCAATGACATAGAACTGCGTGGAGTACTGAATCGCTTCCGTGTTGGCCGCCCGTTGGAACATGCCACAGAGCAACAGGAACTCGCCTGCGAAGCCGTTGAGCCCAGGCAGTCCGATACTCGAAAGCGTAAAAAAGATCATCCCAGCGGCCAGCCAGGGCGTCTTACGGGCAAGCCCACCGAGCTCGCGGATCTCACGCGTGTGATAACGGCGATAAATCATGCCCACGATCGCGAACAGGCCGCCGGTGGAGATACCGTGATTGATCGATTGCAACACGCCTCCTTCAACGCCAAGTCGATTGAGCGCGAATAGGCCCAACATGCAAAAGCCAAGGTGACTGACACTGGAATAGGCGATGAGCCGCTTCAAGTCGCTCTGCACGAGCGCCACCAACGCTCCGTAGACGATGCCCGCTACCGAAATCCACAACAGCCACGGCATCAGCATGGCTGTAGCCGCTGGCAAGATAGGCAAACTAAACCGCAAGAAGCCGTAGGTACCGATCTTTAGCAGCACGCCGGCCAGCAGCACACTGCCGGCGGCGGGGGCCTCGACGTGTGCCAGTGGCAACCAGGTATGCAGCGGAAACAGAGGCACCTTGATGGCGAACCCGGCGAAAAGCAGCGGAAACACCGCACACTGCCACTGGAGGTTGGCGGGATTATTGTGGGCCGCGGTGATCAGCTCGGGAATCGAAAACGTGTTGTACTTGAGCACGATCAGGAGCAGGCCGAGGAAGGTCAGCATGCTGCCAGCGAGCGTAAACAAGAAGAATTTGATCGCCGCGTAGCGTCTTCGATCACTTCCCCATACGCCGATCAGCAAGAACAGCGGAATCAGCGTGAATTCGAAAAAGACATAGAACAGCATGATGTCGCGAGCCACAAACACGCCCAGCATGCCGCATTCCAACAATAAGAGCAGCGAGTAGAAGCCTGGCTGACGCTGCGTGACGGTCGTCCAGCTGATCAGCACTCCGGTCAAAGCCAGTAGTGCCGACAGCCCGTAGAGCCACAGACTGAGCCCATCGACCGAAACGCTGAAGCGAATGTCGAGGCTCTCGGCCGGACCGATCCAAGGGAGTTCCGTCGCCGCGTAGCCTGCCTGTTCGGCTGACGTGGTCGCGTCGCTGGGGAACTGATAGACGACCCCCGTTGCCGCCGCCAGCGTGACCAGCGCGAACATCAGCGCCAGGCCACGTGCCGACGCCTCGTTGCGTCGACAGAGCAGCCAGATCAGCAGCGCCCCGCAAAGCGGCACCACCAGTGAAACGAGCAATAGGTAACGGGGGTCAAACATGTTTGTATCGGTCTACTTCTGATTCCCTTCGACACGCAAGCTCGGGCGAACCGCCGACGCGACTCGACCTGCATTGTCTTCTTCCAAACGGCCCTCATCCCAACTCACCGCGGCCGGATCGGCTGGCGCCTGCCTCGAGGAGTCGTCTTCTGTCGCCGGCAACTGCGGCAGCACTAGGGCGGCGGCCAGCAACAACAGCGCCACGACCGTCGCCAGCACGTACATCTGCAACATGCCGTTCTGCGACTTCCGCAAAATACGACCGGCAAGTGGCGGAATGCTGCCGATCAGATTGACCAGCCCATCGACCAGGTAGCGATCGAGGAAATAACAAAGCTGAGCCAGCAGCCAAATCGGGCCGACGATCAAGAAATTGTAAAGCGGATCGAACCAGAACTTGCCCAGCGACGCTCGATAAAGCGGGCGTATCCAGCGGGCGATGCGGTCGATCTGCTTGAGCTCACCAATGTAGAAGTACGCTGCTAGGGCAATTCCTAACACGGCGAGAAAAATACTCAGTGACATCACGAAGGAGTGCGCACTGGCGTGCTCGGCTCCATGCCCATCGGCGTGAGCCGCCTGCCCGGCCGCTTCGTGCGATACGGCACCGATCCCGGGCGTCTGAGCCAAAAAGTTCTCGAACGCCCCGCCGGCATGCAACACGTAGCCAACACCGGCAGCGAAAACGGCCAGAATCATCAACGGCACGGTCATCGACAGCGGCGACTCATGGGCGTGATGCCCCGCTTCGGCCGGTATGCGTTCTTCTCCATAGAACGTTCGGAAGAACGCGCGGAAGGTGTAGAACGACGTCAGGAAGGCGGTCACCGAGGCTGCGACGAATAGCGCCATGTAAAACGTTCCGGCGTGCTCCCAGCTGCCCATGCCGGTCCCGCCTGCCTCGTAGGTCGCCAGCAGAATCGCGTCCTTGCTCCAAAATCCGGACAGCGGAATCATGCCTGCGAGGGCCAAACAGCCAATCAGGAACGTCCAGTGGGTAATCGGCATCAGGCGCCGGAGTCCACCAAAACGACGCATGTCGATGACGCCACCCATAGCGTGCATCACACTACCGGCACCCAGGAACAATAGAGCCTTGAAGAAGGCGTGTGTGACCAGGTGGAACATGCCGGCGGCGATGGCGGCCGAAGAACCAACGCCCAGGGCCAGGAACATGTATCCGAGTTGGCTGACCGTGGAATAGGCCAGCACGCGTTTTAGGTCGGTTTGTGTGACGGCGATTATGCCGGCCAAGAGCGCCGTAAATCCACCAATGGCGGCGACCACATAGCGTGCTTCCGGAGCCGCATCGAAGAGCGGCGTGCAGCGAGCCACCATGTACACGCCGGCAGTGACCATCGTGGCCGCGTGGATCAACGCACTTACGGGCGTGGGACCTTCCATCGCGTCCGGCAACCAGACATGCAGCGGGAACTGGGCACTCTTACCACAAGCACCCACGAACAACAACAGGCAGATAGCCGTCGCCACACCACCGGTAGCAAACGCCCCTTGGGCGATTCGATTGGCTCCCAACACGCCATCAATCACGGCCGTACCGTCGACCGTGACCGTATCGTGGAAGTTGAGCGTGCCGTAGGTCGTCCAGATCAAGAACACGCCAAGGGCGAAACCAAAGTCACCAACTCGATTGACCAGGAAGGCCTTCTTGCCGGCGGCAGCCGCCTCGGGCTTCTGGTACCAAAAACCAATCAGCAAGTAGCTACATACGCCGACCGCTTCCCAGAAGACATAGAGCAGCAAGAAGTTGCTGGAGAGCACCAGCATCGTCATCGAGAAGACAAACAGGCCGACGTAGCAGAAGAATCGCCAGTAGCCGCGGTCGCCATGCATATAGCCGGAGGCGTAAATCGCCACCAACAGCGAGATGAACGTCACCATGACCAGCATGATCGCGGTCAGGGCGTCCGCTCGCAGCGTGATATCGATAGCGAAGTCGAGCGAGTCGGAGTCGGCGAGTGCCTCCCCACCTGCGGTAGCCTGAGAGACATCCGCCGCCGAGTTGGCCTTGCTCACGGTAGCCCAATGCCACAGCGTCTTCGTCACAACCGCGCCACCGGCATGTCCGTTGGCGGCTTCTTCTTGATTCTTTTCCTGTACCTGCAGGGCCAGCATGACGCTCGCAACCATCGAGAGGGCAAGTGCCACGACCAGTACGGTGTGACTGGCTCCCTTGAGGATCCGCGGTCCGGCCAGCGCAATCGCCAATGCCGCTGCCAGAGGCAACGCCGGAATCGCGGTCATCAAGAATTCTATTTCAAACACGGCTGCGGTAGCCTATCTGTTCGGGTTTCAATTCCGGCTCCACACCGGCGGGCGTCAGCTCGGGCCAATCTTCGTGTTCGTCGTCGGGCTCGGGCACCTCAACATCGAGCGTCGGCTCCTGCCCTTCTTCGCGCAGTGTCTGCCAGAAGGCAATATCGAGATTCGAGCTGCGGCGAACCATCATCACAATCAGCGACAATGCCACGGCCGCTTCGCAGGCGGCCACCGCGATGATCATGATCACCAGCATCTGCCCGCCGAAGTTGTCGTGAAAGCGGCTCCAAGCCACGAGGCTGACGGCCACGCCCTGCATCATCATCTCCAGAGCGATGAACATCACGATCATGTTGCGGCGGGTCACGAATCCGACCAGCCCAATGGCGAACAGCAGCCCGCCAACGATCAAGTAATTCTGGAGGAGTGCGATCTCGTTCAAGACACCACCTCCTCGGCCTGAGCCTCTTCCGAGCGTTTGCCGGTGGTGGCGATGGCCGCGGCCGCCACAATGGCGACGAACAGCAGCACGCCAATAACCTGAACCGAGATCAAGTGTTCGCCGAACAGGTGCTGCCCGATGGCCGCAACGTGTCGTTCGTTGAGTACGACCGGTTTGGCCGCTTCCCCGTCGGCAGTCACTTTGACCGCATCAATCGGGGCCTCATTCGGCAGCGTTCCGGGCGTCAGCACGCAGAGCGTGAGCATGAATACCAGCACAGCCGCCACGATGGACGACAACAGCGGCTCAAAGCCCAGGCGATCGTAAAAGGCGTGACCCTCTGGCTGGGCCAGCATCAGCACGAACAGGAACATCACCACGATCGCACCGGCATAAACCACCACGGTCGCCACGCCTAAGAACTGGGCCCCAGCGATCAAGAACAAACCTGCCGTGGCCAGCACCGACATGGCGAACCAGATCGCGCAGTAAACCGGGCTGCGAAACGTCATCGCACAAACGGCCGACCCAACCGCCAACGCGGCCAACGCGTAGAACAAAATGTTGGCAACCACCGTACCGGGAGCACCGGGCGGGACGAGCTGAGAGCCGAGTACTGCCAGGGCCGCGGTTACCAGCACCGCACCGGCCGAACGACCGGCTGCAATCCGCCGAGGCAGCAGCAACCACAGGCCAACGCCCATCAATGCCGCGACAATAGCTAGCCATTGGGCAAGCGTCATGCGGTGCCCCCATCGTCAGCAGGCGATGCGGTTCCACCACAGGGGGCGTTCACGCCCGACATCGAAGCCGACTTCATCGGCTCGCTATCCTTCGTCTGATCGTAAACACTCAGCAGTTTTTCTTTGTCGAACACCATCTCTTCACGGCTGCGCCCGGTCAAATCGCAGAAGCTTGTCAACTCGATCGCGTCGACCGGACAGGCTTCCTCGCACATGCCACAGTAAATACAACGCAGCTCGTCGATGGCGAAATGTTGTGGGTACTTCTCGCGATCGGGCCAAGGGCTCTCGGTCGCGATGATGTCGATGCAGTGGGCCGGGCAAGCGGTCGAGCACAAGAAACAAGCGACGCACTTCACGCGATCCTGCTCGTCCTTGTTAAGACGATGTACGCCGCGATAGATCAACGGATTGCCGATCTTGGGCCGCTCTTCCGGAAAGCTGACCGTTACCTTGGGGCTGACCAGGTGGCGCGCGGTTGTGGTCAAGCCTTGCACGAACAGCGGCAAGTACATCTTGCCTGCCAGCCCGAGCTTCGGCTCTTCAATCCACTTGATATCCGGATCGTCAGTCTTCACCGGAGGTCCTCCACACCACGAGGTCGATTATCGGCCGCCAAAGGTTGCAACAATGCCGTGACCAGCCAGGCCAACAGTGCTACCACGGCATTGATTGCCACGAACACCCAGGTTCGATCGCCGCCGGTGTATTCCGCGAATGCCGGCTCGCTGAGCACGGCCACCACAATCAAATTGAGCATGCCAAGCGGCAACATCACCTTCCAGGCCAACGACATCAGCTGATCGAAACGGAATCGCGGCCAGCTCCAACGCACCAGCATGAAGAACAGAATCACGCCGAACGTCTTGGCCAACAGAATCACGATTCGCAAGATCGCACCGACCCAACTCGTCACCGGGCCGTCGGTCAGGCCCCAAAAGTGCCAGCCGCCGAGGAACAGCAGCGTGATCAACAAGGCGGCGGTGATCATGTGCATGAACTCGCCGATCAAGAACAGAATCAGTCGCATGCCGGAGTATTCGGTGTGGTAGCCACCGATCAGTTCCTGCTCGCATTCGGGCAAATCGAACGGCAGCCGGGCCGCTTCCGCGAACGAGGCGATGACGAACACCACGAAACCGAGCGGCTGCGTGAAGGCGTTCCAGACACCGGCATTCGCCTGATGCCCGACGATCTCATCGATACGCAGGCTGCCTGTCATCAGCACCACGCCCAGGATGCCGAGTCCGAGCGGCAATTCGTAGGCGATCATCTGGGCGCTACTGCGAAGTGCCCCCAGGTATCCGTATTTGTTGTTGCTGGACCAACCGCCCAGAACCACGCCGTAGACCGCCATGCTGGAAAGAGCAAAGACGTAGAGCATGCCGACGTCGATCTGCGGGGCGACGAGCAGCTGAACCATGCCGTCTTTGTCGCCAGCATCACCAAGATCGAGCGGCAGGAAATCTCCAAACGGTATCACTGCGAATACGGCCAACGCCGCCGTTAACATCACGACGGGGGCCAGCGTGTAGAGCCACTTGTCGACGTGCTTGGGTACGTACTCTTCTTTGAAGACGAACTTCAGCCCGTCCGCCAGCGGCTGCCCCAGGCCGAACAATCGCAGCTTAGTCAGCGGCATACCGACACGATTCGGACCCTTGCGGTCCTGCACCCAGGCTGCGATCCACCGCTCTAGCAGCACAAAGTACGCCGCGGCGGTCATGAGTGCTCCTACGAGCACCATGATCTTCACCAAAGCGATGAGCAGCGATAGCGTTGTCGAATCCATATCTATCAGCAACGAGGGCGTTGATTGTTCTTAAACGAGGAGATTCACTTTGAGATCGACACCCACTGCGGGAACCTCATCCTTGGCCGCCGCGAAATAGATGATCTCTCGCGACAGTTCCGCGAGCACCTCGGCGGCGTTGTACATTCCGGACGAAGCGAGCAACTGCCACAACAGGCTGCCTTCGGTTCGCACTCCCATCGGCGGCCGCACCGCCCAGCGAAACGATTGCAGGCGATCGGCGAAGTTCACGTAGGAGCCTTCTCGCTCGGCAAAGGCAGCGCTCGGAAGCCGATAATCGGCCTGCTGTATGAGCGGCGAATTGAACAGGTCCTGCACCACGAGGGTCTTTACCGAGGCAAATTGCTCGGCGGTTGTCTCATCCACCCAGTCCGAATTCGTGTAACCACCGCTGACCCAAACCGCGTCGAACTTGCCGGCCTCGATCTCTGGCAGCAAGTCGTCGAGCGTCTGCACCTTGCCGGTGAAGTGTTCGAGCACCGCCTGCACACCACGTCGGTTGGGGCATTTCTCGGCGCGAATGGTGAATCCGTTGGGGAACGATTCGTCTTCGCCTTCGGACGGAACCGGTCCCAGCACCAAGGCCGCATTCTCGTCAACGCTGCGCAGATACTTGGCCAGCAAGTACGCTTCTTCAACGGTCAAATGCGGCGAGATCACGCCGGCAACCGACTCGGCCGCGGTGAACTTCTCATTCAACTCGCTCGGCAGTCGCGTCCAGTCGGCGTTCACGAGCGCATCATCGTCGAGCTTTGCCGGACCGGCGAGCCGCTCTTCGGCGTGAATGTGATGGAACCCGTAACGACCTTCGTCGCACATCCACCACTGGTTCACGTGCGGATTCTCACGCGGCTTGAGCCGATAGACGTGATCCTGGTTCTCGTCGACCTCGATCGAGCAACCAGTCGAGCAGCCAGCACAGACGCCGTCGTGCGACTTCATGAACCAGACGCGTTGCTGATACAAGAAGTCCTTATCTCCGAGCGCTCCCACCGGACAGAGATCGACCACGTTGCCCGACATCTTGTTCTCCAGTGGAAAGCCGGGGAAGACATTGATTTCTTCCGACGAACCACGACCTTCCACGTACAACTCTGCCGTGCCGGTGACCTCGCGAGTAAAGCGAACACAACGACTGCACATGATGCAGCGGTCCACGAACAGCGTGACCGTATCTCCCAACGAGCGGCGACGGCTCGTGTAGGGCTTCAAATCGGCGCGACGATCGGCCTGACCATGCTCGAAATAGTAATCCTGCAAGCGGCACTCGCCCGCCTTGTCACAAATCGGGCAGTCGATCGGGTGATTGATCAACAGATCTTCTTCAACCTGAGCCCGGGCTTTCTTGACCTTGTCGCTGTCGGTGACGATCACCGTGCCATCGGTAGCAGGCGTCTGACAGCCAGGCACCAGCTTCGGCATCATGCTCACTTCGCCCGACTCGGGATCCTTGCGGCCGGTCTCGATCAAGCACATCCGGCAGCTGGCCACCACGGACAAACCGGGATGCCAGCAGTAATGCGGGATCTCTTCGTCGACGCGCGCGGCAGCCTGAATCGCATTCAGACGCTCGTCATCGTCGAGCTCGATCTCTTGTCCGTTGATAATGACCGTGGCCATGGTTATCCGCTTACGTTTCTGCTGTTAGTTTTGCTGCGATTGCTTTTTCTGCGGCTGGATCTTCTTCAGCATGCTCAGTTCGTTTGATTTCAATGCACGCCAATGATCTGTAACGCCTGCACCGGCTCGGTCTCATTGCAACCGTCGGGATTCGTCTTGCGAATGTATTCTTCGAATTCGTCGCGGAACTTGCGAATGGCGTTCTTCATCGGCCAAGCAGCTCCGTCCGAAAGCCCGCAGATCGTCGTGCCCGGAATGATGCCAATCGAATCACCAATCTCGAGGATCAATTCCAGGTCCTGCAATCGCCCCTTGCCTGCCTTGATGCGATTCAGCATCGACAGCGCCCAGGAAGTTCCTTCACGACAAGGAGTGCATTGCCCGCAACTCTCGTGAGCCATGAACCGCGTGGTGTTGTGCAGGAAGTCGACCATCGACACGGTATCATCGACCACGGTCACCGCCGCGGTGCCCAATCCCAGGCAGCCGTACTTGCCTGGCCCAGAAAAGTCGAGCGGACAATCGAGTTCGTCGGCCGAGAGCACGCCCATGCTAATCCCGCCCGGTACCGCCGCTTTGCACTTGCGTCCCTTCCAGACACCGCCACCTTGGTTCTCAATCAGTTCGCGAACCGTGAGTCCAAGCGGGGCTTCGTAGCAGCCTGGCTTGTTGACGTGTCCACTCACGCAGTAGAGCTTGGGACCATAGCTGCCGGCATCGCGGGGATTTTCCGGATCAGCCGGTACGCCGATCGACTTAAACCAGTCGGCACCGCGATCGACTATGTGTTTGACGCAGCAGAGTGTTTCAACGTTGTTAACGACGGTCGGCTTCTGGAACAGGCCCTTCACGGCCGGAAACGGCGGTTTGATCCGCGGCCAGGCTCGCTTTCCTTCCAGACTCTCAATCAGTCCCGTCTCTTCGCCGCAAATGTAGGCGGCCGCACCACGGTGCATATAGATGTCGAGCGAGAACTCGCTACCCAGGATATTCTTGCCCAGATAGCCCTTCTCGTAACACTCGTCGATCGCCTGTTGCAGTCGCGCGAGTGCGTGGGGGTATTCGTAGCGCAGATAGATATAGGCCGTCGTAGCCCGGGTGGCGTAACAGGCCAGGATTGCCCCTTCGATCAGCTGATGCGGATCCTGTTCCATCAGAATGCGGTTATTGAACGTGGCCGGTTCGCTCTCGTCGGCATTCACGCACATGTAGATCGGACCGGGATGATCCTGCGGCAGGAACGACCACTTCAGCCCGGTCGGGAAACCGGCTCCCCCGCGACCGCGAAGATTGCTCTCCTGGACGAGTTCGACAACCTGCGTCGGCGACATATCGGCGAGCACACGACGTACCGCGCTGTAGCCACCGGTCGCTTCATACGCCGCGAGCGTATGGCTTTCCGGTCGATCGATATTGGCCAGCAAGACTGGCTCGAACTCTGCCACGATTAAGTCATCTCCAAGTTTCGGCGGACGCGTGATCGGTCGTCGTTCGGTTGATTCGCTTCAAGCGAGATCAGCTCGACTGACAGTCACGCAGAAACGCCTCCACTTTCTTGTTGTCCAAATCCTTGTGTACTTCGTCACCGGCCAGCATGCAGGGAGCGAATTCACAGGCTCCAAGGCATTCGCCAAACTCAATAGTCAGCTTGCCGTCGGCCGTTGTTTCGCCCGGCTGAATACCCGCCTTCTCACACAAATGCGCGAGCACCTCTTCTCCGCCACGAAGAGCACAACTAATCGAGCGGCAAACCCACGCTCGCGTCTCGCCGTGTGGTTTGTCTTGCTTGAAGAAGGCGTAGAACGAAAGCGTGTCCTGTACCTGGGCCGGGGCCAACTCCAATAACTCGGCAATCTCGACAACCGCCTGAAACGGAACGTGCCGGAGATGCTGATTCACGATATGCAGCGCCGGCAGCGTGACCGCCTGGAGCGTCGGATAACGCGGGAATAGCGCCTGAATTTCGGCGACCATCTCCGGCGTGAGGACCTTGTCCCCCGCTTCGCTATCGGTCGTGATTTCTTCGGTCGTTGCCATGGTTTTGGTGGTGATCTTTGTCGCTTGTTTCTTTGTATTTCTTTATCGATCCAGCTCGGCCGCGATGATGTTCAAACTTCCCAGCACCGCCACCACGTCCGAGAGCGTATGCCCGCGAATCAAGTGCGGGAATACCGAGAAATGAATAAACGACGGCGGGCGGCAGCGGGCTCGATAGGCCACGGCGCTGCTGTCGCCGGCTAGGTAGAAACCGAGTTCCCCGTTAGGAGCCTCGATCGCGGCGTACGATTCTTCTTCCGGTGTCTCAAATCCGCGGTTGCTCATGACCAGCTCAAAGTGGGCAATGGCGCCTTCGATCGACTGGTAGACCATCTCTTTACTCGGCAGCGACGTTCGCTCGTCCTGACCGACATTGATCGGGCCTGAGGGCAAGTTCTCGATCGCCTGTTCAATCAACCGCAGACTCTCTCGCATCTCCGCCATGCGAACGAGATAGCGGGCGAAACAATCGCCGGCCGTGGCACAGCAAACCTTGAAGTCGAGGTCTGGGTAGGCCAGATACGGCTCATCCTTGCGAACGTCGCGTGTGACGCCACTGGCCCGAGCGATTGGCCCCGTGCAACTGCGATTGATCGCCTCCTCCTTGGTGAGCACACCAACGCCCTTGGAACGATCGACGAAGATGCGATTGCGATTCAGCAGCCGCTCCATGTCGTCGAGCGTCTTGGGAAAAGTACGAACAAAGGTGCGAATCTTCTCAATCACCAAAGGCGTAATGTCGTGGGCAACGCCACCGGTTCGCGTGTAGCTGTTCGTGAAGCGAGCCCCGCAAAGCGTCTCGAAGATGTCGTAGATCACTTCCCGCTGGTAGAAACCGTAGAGGAAGAAGGTAAAGGCACCGACGTCGAGACCGACCGCTCCATTGGAAAGCAGGTGATCGCTAATACGGGCCAGCTCGCAGACAATCGTACGCACGTACTTGCAGCGAGGTGTGACTTCGATACCAAGGAGCGTCTCCACCGCATGATGCCAAGCGACGTTGTTGGCCATCGGCGAGATGTAGTTCATGCGGTCGGTAACGGTGACGTACTGGTTGTAGTCGAGGTGTTCGCCGATCTTCTCGAAACCCGAGTGCAGGTAGCCGATGTCGGGAATGGCGTCGACAACGCGTTCGCCGTCGAGCTTGAGCACCAGACGTAGCGTCGTATGGGTGGCCGGGTGCTGTGGGCCAAAATTGAGCGTCCAGAGATAATCCTTCTCCGTAACGCTACCGGCGCCCTTCGCGTCCGCGGCTGCAATTCTCTCGTCGATGGTGCCTGTCGTGCTGGCCATGCTCAAGCGTCGCCCCGCGTGATCGTGGGGAAGTTGTGTCGCTCACCGCGACCTTGCAGCGGATAGTCTTTTCGCAGCGGATGGGCCGCAAACTCATCGGGCATCAAAATCCGCCGCAGGTCGGGATGCCCTTCAAACTTAATCCCAAACATGTCGTAGACTTCGCGCTCGAGCCAGTTGGCTCCCTCCCAGATTGAAACCACCGACGGGATTTGCAACTCTGGCTCGTTCAAGAAAGTGCGAATTGTCAGTCGTTCACCACTCGCCGTATTGGTCAACAGATAAACCAGCCCAAACCGGTCCTTGGCATCGCGATAGTTCAGATAGTCGACGCAGGTCACATCGACCAACAAATCGAAGCCATGATCGCGATTGAGCGTCTGCATTAACTCCAAGAACGTTTCAGCCGGCACCACCACGCGCGTCTGCCCGCGAAACTCGCTGATCTCTAAATCAGCGAACTGCTTGGCAACAAAATCGGCAGTCTTCGGAGAGTCGGTCATCAAGGAGTTGTATTCGTCTGATTCGAGATTACTCAGGCCGCTACTGCCGCCGAGCTAAGCGTCCGATTGTTCTACGAGTAATAAGGGGTCTGGCCGATGATCGGCAGTTCGACCAACGCACGTTTGGTCTGCTGACGCTGTGCGGTATCGAACTCCGCACCCCGCAGCGTCCCTTCGTTTTGAATCTTGTCCTGCAGGTCGATGATTGCCTGAATCAGCTGCTCCGGTCGTGGCGGGCAACCAGGCACGTACATATCGACCGGAATGAAACGGTCGATGCCCTGCACCACACAGTAGGTGTCGAACACGCCCCCAGTCGAGGCACACGCCCCCATCGAAATGCACCACTTCGGCTCGTGCATCTGCTGCCAAATACGTTGTAGTACCGGCAACATCTTCATCACCACGCGGCCGGCCACAATCATCAAATCGCACTGCCGCGGTGCAAAACGCATTACCTCGGCACCAAAGCGGGAGAGGTCGTGCTTGCTCGCACCGGTTGCCATCAGCTCGATCCCGCAGCACGCCGTTGCAAACGGCATCGGCCACAAGCTGTTCTTGCGACACCAGCTGGCCAACTCATCGAGCCGGCTGACTACCACATTTTCGGGCACGTCGATTGCCATGGTACACCCACGCGGCGTCTTAGCCGCACTCACTCACAAAAACTGTCTACGAATCAAACCGCGACGTCGATGCTACACGTCGACGACTCGTTTCCTATCTCCAACGAAACACGCCTTTGCGCCAGTCGTATACCAATCCAAGCACCAACAACACGAAGAACACGGCAAAGGAGCCGAAAACCATTTCGCGACTCGAGACCATGCCGGACTCCACCGCGGCTTCGACTCCGACACTTCCATCGGCCGACGCAGGCGTGCGACTTGCAACCGCCCACGGATAGAGGAACAACAGCTCCACGTCGAAAACCAAGAACGCGATCGCGACCAGGTAGAATCGCACGTCGAATCGCCGTCGCGCGTCATGGATCGGATCCATCCCGCTTTCGTACGGCATTTCCTTAACGGCGCTGTTCCGTTTCGGGCCCAATAGCCGGCCAACGACCAGCATGCCAATGGCCAGACCACCAGCAATTAAGGCGAACAGAAATATAGAAACAACGTCCAATTCCATGACAGTTACCGGTGGCTCAGCCTCTGGAAATGCGGCCTCACTTCGTGAAAACTGTCACGAAGTCGGCCAAATAGAGAACCCGACCACAACTGCTGCCACGGTCGAGTTCTTTCGGTCGCAATCGTATCAGACCTGTTTCTCGCCGGTCAAGCGGCGGCTACTATTGCTAGGCCTCGTCGGAGGCTCTCTGACGCCGTTCTCGCTGGTACCCCGCCCGTCAATTTGCCCGCCCGTCAATTTGTAGGACTCTCGGTCTTCCGCTCCGCCGTCGTCGCAGGTCAGCGGCAGGGACATCCCCCCTCTCCGAAACCTCACCCGTCTCGAACCTTCACACTTTAAGCACACTCACGGATGACTGGCGAGCGAGAGTTCACACGAACCGGCTGCCTCGCCCCAGCTAAGTACTAGTTCGCAGCATGTTGAAGAGCACAACAGGAACCGAGCGAACGAAGGTCTGCAAGTCTTAACCATCGGCACACGGCGGCCGCGATATTGAGAAAGCGTGACCTTCGAGTAGCGAATGCGCGGAAATCGATAGCGCAAAAAAATCCCTCCGCAGGTGGGGCAGTACCTGCGGAGGGCAATGAGGGCCTTAGAAACCCTCAACACA
>CAYLRE010000063.1:0-19066 GCA_964385715.1 uncultured Planctomycetaceae bacterium | reverse complement strand
CAGCGAGAGCAGGTCGTCGACCGCCGCGTCGGAGTGATTGCTGATCACCGCCACGCGCGTCGCTGCTTCACTAGCAGATGAAGCGAACGCTCCCCACAGGCAGATGACAATGGCGGCGAATAGTCGATCCACGCTTATTTCCCCAAAAAGCGATTGAAATCGTTGCTCGATTGCAGTTTGTTAGATCGCGGTGTGTCCGATCTCGTGAACCTGGCAAGAGCCCTTTGCCCTACTTCGCCAGATACTCCAGCAGACGAACACCCATGGTGTGCCCTGCTTTTTGCAAAGCCGTCTTGGCGGCAATGTTTTCTGCCAGGTCAACGCCACGTGTGGTCGCGCGATCGGCGACCACGATCGTTCCGTCCTTACGGCTGATGACGTTGATCTCGGCACGAGCTGAACAGCTGATGATGCGGCCGACTTCGTTGGCATACTCACTAAACGCTTCTCCGGTCACGACCAGATCGACCCCATTGAGGCTACGTGGCCAAGCGGCATTCCCGTCGGCGGTGTAGTTCTTGGCCCAGTCGGCAAGTTCGTTCTCAGGAACGTCTTTCACCGTAATCCCCGCCAGGGTTAGGAGGCGTTTGATTTCAGTTTCCACGGCCGGGTCGACCGGATCGGCAAGTGGACGCGGTCCTGGGATGTGTTCTTCAGTGATCAGCACGGCCACGACCGGCGATGTTTTCTGTTCGGCAAGTTTCTTAAGGATCTCTGGCAGAGGGTCCTTCTTAATAACGTTGGAGCCGACGAGTTTGTCTCCTGACTTGACGAGTCCCGCGTCGATCTTGTCAGCCAGATCGAGAACCAGTTCATCGACTCCCTGTTTGCCATCGCCTCGTGCCATGAGCACTTTCACGCGGCTGGTTTCCGTGCCCACGAGTTTGGCGGTCAGCATCGTCTTCTGACCAATCTTAAAGATCCGGCCGCTGACGATGATTTTGGCCCCGACGAGCTTGCCGACCTCAATCCCGTTTTCGGCACTGACGAGTCCTGTCAGTGTCAGTTGTTGTTCTTCTAGGGTGCGATTGAGGGATTCGCGATCGACGAGTCGGACGCGGTCGTTTGCCGAAAGCACGGCCGCGACCATATCGCTAAGCTCGACAGCAAGGTTGGGCGCGTCGGGGAGTCGCGATTCGAAACTGAGTACTGCGACGGTCAGTTCCTCGTCGGCAGCCGCCTTCGTGTCCGGCGATTCGGTGGCGCTATCTTGAGCCCACGCCACGCCCGCAAGCAGGAGCATGCTCAAGAGCAGCACGATGCCCTTTACCGTCGTCTGGCCCATAACCCGAATCCTCATTTCATCACCTCGTCGACTCGCCTGGCGACAGCGTCGCAGCAAAGTAATTCAACAGGCTTGCGCCCAAGGTGCGTCCTAATTCTTGTGATGCGGTTGTCCCTGCGTCTGTTTTGGTTGTCGCAACACCGCGAGCCGTGGAGCGACTGGCGAAATGAATGCGGCCGCCGTTGCGATCGATCACATTGATCTCGGCACGTTCAATACAGCTTACCAACTGGTCCACTGTCGCGTCGAATTGACGAATCTCCTTGCCGGTGATCACCACGTCGACGCCGCTCAGGCTTCCCGGCCAGAAGGAGTCCTTACCCCTGTTTGCCGCGATAGGCCCAGCTATTTCTGACCAAGACGCGCTCTGGTCGGCGTCGATCGCCCGAATCGTAAATCCGGCTGATTCCAGCAGCGTCGTTAACTCCGCCTGCAAGGTTGTTTCGGGCGATGCCTTGGCTATGCCGGCTGGGTCGTTCTTCTTGATCAAGATGGCCGCCACCGGGGGCCACCCCTCATGAACGTTATTGTCACGAATCTTGCTCGACCAGCGAGCCATCGCCTGTTCGAGCAAGTCGGCCGATCTTCGGCCATCGGTCAGACGTTGTCCTTGTGCTTGAACCTGCTGGCCAATTTTGTCGGCTAGCGACCTGGCCACTTCGTCGAGCATTGAATCGGTGACGATGGGGGAATCGGCGATATCTCGATCGGCAGCAGTCCCACGCGGATTTTGATCACCCTTGCGTTCTGCTTGCTGCCCGTTCTCTTTGGTCCTCGCGAACACAACCGACACGTCTGAGGTTTCGGTACCCAGGAGTCTTGTGGTGACGCGTAGGCCGCCTCGATGAACAAACAGACGCGGCGAAGCGATAAACGGAGCCGCCGCAGAACCATCAGCGTTTGGCCGATTAAGCGGGCGAACATACCGTTGGTCATTCAAGTGACTGGTTAAACGCTCGTGAAATTCTTTTACCAGCCGGTCCCGCTCCGCGACCTGGTCGTCACTCAGCTTGGTGCCTGCGGCAGCGATCACAGGTTTATCGATCACGACCGACCAGCGGACAGGCTCCTGGCATTGACCGGGTGAGGTCGGCATCGCGAGCGCGACAAACAAGGCAACGCCGAGTGTGGACGGGCCTGGTCCAAAAATACGCGCGAGCGCTGACTTGCCAGTGCGGGGAGTCCAGGATGTGAGCGGCCGATGTGACACGTTCTATCTTCTCGCGTTAGCTCGATACTTCTTGTTTGGCGTAGCCGACACTTAGCTCGTAACGACCGGAGTCAGTGACCAGTTCGCCAACCGATTGCTGTCCGTTTTCAGCCACATCGAGGCTCGTCGACATGGCGGCTACCGTGGCGTCGGGACCGCCTGAGGTGCGAATCTGCGTTACCACCATCAGCTGCGGCGTCTCCTGTGACGAAATCGCCAGCTTGTAGCGGAGCGTGTTCTGGCCTTCGAAGGGAATCGAGACATCGGCCGAATGACCGGGGACTCCGACCACGTCGGATCGTGAAATCTCCTTGCCGTCGCGAGTGACGACGAATCGCAGCATCACCAGCGACTTGGCCGGCGCGAGCGGTGCCTGTTCCATGCCGAGTTCTGTGTTGGCGCCGGAGAGTGCGACCCAAGTGGTGCGTGACTCGGATACGTCGTTTAAGTTGCGGAACAATTCCACGTGGCGATCGATGTCCTTGATCGAAAGGCGGATGTCGGTCACGTCTTGTGAGGGCGGCGTCATGTCGGAACCACCGGCGACCATACCGGGCGCAGGGACTCCCTTCTTCACGACTTCTGTTCCGTTCGCCGACCAATAGAATGCCCAACCGGTGATCGCCACCAACACCGAAGCTGCCAGCGCGGCGGGGAAATAGGTGCCGCGCACGTCGCTCCTAGCCGGCTGCCCCAACGTAGCGGAGTCGGACGCTGGCAGCTCGATGTCGTGGCCTGACCAATTGCCGGGGATTTCTTCGGGGTCGACTTTAAGCACG
Organism: uncultured Planctomycetaceae bacterium; assembly: GCA_964385715.1. Classification (GTDB taxonomy): domain Bacteria; phylum Planctomycetota; class Planctomycetia; order Pirellulales; family UBA7805; genus MB-PLM-2. The sequence continues at coordinate 15,792 of CAYLRE010000063.1, read as the reverse complement.
GCGCGAAGGTCATCGTATTCGCTCAGCGCCAGTCGGCAGCTGTCGCAGGTTTCGATATGTGCGAGCAGTGCGGCTGCTTGCTCAAGGCGAGCTCGATCCCAATCGTGATCCAGGATGCTCTGTTGAATCGATTCACATGACATGATTAGTGACCCTTCGCGACAAGGCCGCAATCGTGGCCTACTGAAAATAGGATGGTTGACAAGCGGAAACTATTCGGATGATTCGCCGCAGAAACGTGAAATCTGGTACGGCTAGCGTGATAGCAAAGGTGGCAGCAGGTAGTCATTCTCGAGCCTCTCCCATCGGATGCTCGATGCGTGAAATGTAGCGGCGAAGTCGGCCCAGGCCGTCGTGCAGTCGACGCGATACTTCCGAAGGGCTGAGTCCCAGCTGACGGCTGGTCTCGTTTCCCGACATCGAGTGCATGATCCGCAGGGTGACGACCGATCGCGTCAATTCGGGTAATTCGCCAAGAGCGGCGATCACCAGATCGCGCTGATCGATGACAACTTCGCCCGACGCGGTCGGTTCCTGGCGACGACCGATTTCTTCTGTCTTCTGAGTTTCCGTCTTTTGGCGACGGATGACCTCAAAGCTCTGATTGATAACGACGCGCGACAACCAAGCGTCAAGCACCGCGACATCGCGGATCTTCTCTCGATTCTCCCAGGCCTTAAGAAACGCCTGCTGACAGGCGTCTTCGGCAGCCTCGGAGCGACGCAGGATGCCATAAGCGAGGTGATAATACTTGCGGCCGTTGGTCTGCTGTTGCGCGGCCAGAAGCGCCTGCCATTCTTCCCTGGACATGACCACAACGTTGTTGACCACAGCAGATTCTTCGATGAGGACGGCTCGACGGTATAAAACTCAGCGGCACCGGGCATGCGCAACGACGCGTCTATAGCTACCGATGCGCGGCGGCAGCGATTTTTTGCAGAAAAAAATCAGTTTTTCTTGGCAACTGCCACTGCGGCCGAGCCACCGCTTTGAGCCCGAATTCTACCGGAAATAGGGCGTTTTGATGCGCTGCGAGCGCAAGAATCGCACTCCACACAGGGGAATTGTGCCGGTTTTCTTGGAAATATCGCTGTCCAGCTTGGCCCGGATTCGACGGCCTGTCGGTCGCTGGAATAACGAAATGCCGACATTTTCCGGCACTTATCGCACCTACCGACCCCACTTCGCGACCTAGACTTGAGCGACCTGTTTCTTAGTTTTCCGTCAGGAATCGCGGTACAGGTCTCCCGTTAGATCATCACCTTTGCCAGTCCTTGGGGCGTTGCCAGTGCCAGTCCTTGGGGCGTTGCCAGCCTTTGGGCTATCGCCAGTCCTTAGGCTATCGATTGTCGGCCACATGGGTACAAACAGCACATCTAGTTTTGAGCCGATGCCGAGCGACTCTTCGGTTGTCAACGCGCTGATGGAAACGGTCGAGGCGATCGTGGTGGTGTTGGCCGAAGATGGCGAGATCCGAGATTGCAATCGGTTCTTTGAAGACAAGAGCGGCTACAGTGCTGACGAAATTCGCGGACGACATTTGGCAAACACCGTGCTCGTCCCCGAGGAGTACGACGCCTTCATGCAGTCGATCACGATTCTCGCGTCAGGACATCCGATGGAGTCCTTCGACGGGATCGTGCTTTCCAAGGAGGGGGATCGGCATCAGGTTCGCTGGAGCGGTGTCCGACTCGACTCGCCTGCCGGTTCGGACGAACCTCCGCGGATGTTGCTCTGCGGCACGGACATCACGGCCGAAAGACAGGCCGAAAAGAAACTGGCCGACGTGACGTCCAAGACCAACAAACTACAACGCGAGGTCCGCCAGCTCAAAGCGCAGTCTCGCAACGCCGATGGTTCGCCAGTTGAACGCCGCAGCGGAGAGCGCCGCGAGTATCGTTTCGAACAACCGTTGGCACCGATCATCGACGGGCAGTTGCCCACGGCTGCCGACTTTGCCAATGTCCGTTGCCGTGACATCGGGGCCGGAGGCTTCGCCTTCTTGTGCGATGTGCCGCCCGGCTATCGCGACCTGGTCGTCGTGCTCGGCACGGAGCCGTCGAAGCTGTATCTCACGGCGAGCATCAAACACGTTACCGATTGCCCGACGGGCGAAAAGGAAAAGTTTCTGGTTGGTTGTGAGTATACGGGACGCATCGACCCAATTTAGGGAGGCGGACGTCTCGTGCCCATCCATTGAATCGAGAGGATTTTATTTCAATGACTGATCTGACACACCAAGATTCACAGCAGACATCCAGCGATATGCGCGCCGAGCCTCGTACGCTCGATCCCGGTACCGTGGTTTGGCTCGATCCGATGGTCGCTCAGGGAACTGGCGACGCCATGGATGAATCCAAGTTTGTTGGCTTGTTGCTGCCAGAAGTGTCCGACGAATCGGACGGCGGAACCGCACTCGTCTTCAAACAAAATCCGAACCTCGCCGTGGGGCAGGAAATTCTACTCACGCAGAATGCCACCAGTCGGCGTGCGGAAGTTCGAAATATCGCGCAGCTGCCGGACGGTCGATATCGACTCGGGTTCGAGTGGAAATTCGACTAGGCCTACCGGCTCCATTGGCAAGCGATCGGTGAGTGCACGGCCCGCCCTTGCCGGCTTTCTCCTTCGCGAGAACTCGACGATTCGAGGCACATCAGCTGCCGCGCCCCGCTGCGCGGTTCTGGCGTTGTTTCTTGCTCGCGCTGCGCGTTAGCATCGCCCCCTGTAGAAGGTGCGCACAAGTCGCACCCCGTCGTTCACAGGTCAGCATGCTAAAGGGCAAGGTCATGACGAAGGCAAACTGGATCGCGTTATTTGTTGTCGCTAACACATTCTTCGCTGCTACCGAGAGCGTCCAAGCTCAGGAACCGTATCTTGGCGAAATCCGCATGTTCGCCGGCAATTTCGCACCGCGCGGTTGGGCTCTTTGCGACGGCCAGCTACTTGCGGTTAATCAGAACGATGCCCTCTTTTCGCTGCTCGGAACCATGTACGGCGGCGACGGTCGAACCACCTTTGGGGTACCCGACCTGCGCGGTCGTGTGCCAATGCACGCCGGTACGGGCCCGGGCCTTACTCAAAAACGTTTGGGCCAAAAAGGTGGCTCCGAGGTGCTCACCCTTTTGGCCAGAAAAGCGGTCGCCAAAGCCCAGCCAGGCGGCGATGTCGAAGGCGTGACTGGAAAGCAGCAGATTTCCACCTATCAGCCCTACACGGTTGTCAATTTCATCATTGCCGTGCAGGGCATTTACCCTTCGCGTAACTGATCTGCGGGTTGCAGCGATTCCAGCATTGGTGAGCATTGCGCGGCGCATCGGCTTGAACCATTGCAAATAGCATTACCAGGGCCGGCTCTCGCGACTTCGTTGTCGCTCGAATCGGCCTTTTTTATTCGTGGATGGCCAAGGTGGTTGCCCTCTCGTAGGCCATTCGCGACGTAGACTTTCGTAGCGCCAAAGCCGAACCCCAGCCCACATTTCCTGGCCTGTCGGGAGCGTGCAGCGCCGGAAAATCATCTTCGCGAACATTACGAACCAACCTGCAGGGCAACCACCGTGTCGCAGCCGCAACTGATTCACATCAATTCTCTCGACAAGATTCGCCTTCATGCCGCCGCCTGGGATGACCTTTGGTGGCGCAGTGCCGTGATCGCACCTTCGGCGCGAGCGGAGCTGGTCGCCAAATGGTACGAGCATTTCGCGCCCGAAGCCGGGCTCCATATCTTGGCGGTCGAACAGGACGATCAACTCGTGGCCGTGTTGCCGCTGCACGAGAGTCGTCGCGCTAAGGCCATCGCCGCAGGTGCGTTGCCGAACAACGATTGGTCCGGCTGTGGCGATTTCTTGCTCGATCCGCTGGTCGACCCGGTCGCGGTTTGCGATACCCTGGTGGCTGGCTTGCGAGAGCTACCGCTGCCGGCGATCTGCATCGAACAGTACGCCTACACGGAACCGCACTGGCAGCACCTGGTCGAGGCGTTTGAGCGCAGTGGCATGTTCTTCGACCTGCAACCGCAGTACCTCATCTCCCAGGCCAAGATCGGCAACGACTGGGACGCTTACATGAAGACGCGGACTGGCGGGCAGATGAAGACCCGACTTCGCCAAGGCCGCAAGATGGAACGCGAAGGGGGCACCGAGCTGAAGGTCTACACCGAGTTTGAACCGGGCCAGGTTGAAGAACTGATGGATCTGGTGTTTGAGGTCGAAGCCAAGAGCTGGAAGGGCGATGCCGGCACGTCGATCCTGCAACAGCCGGGGCTCGCCGAATATTACACTCGTGACGCGGTACAGCTGGCCGAATGGGGGCAGCTGACGATTTATGTACTTGAGTTCGCGGGCGAACCGGTCGCCGCAGGTTACGCTTGGGAAGCCAAGGGTTGTCACTTCTGCGTGAAGATCGGTTACGACGATGCCCATCGCAAGTACGGCCCTGGCCAACAGATGTACCGACAGATTCTCGAACGCCTGCACGGCGATGCGGAGTTTGAACTGGTCGACTTCTGGGGCGAGAAGATGGCCTGGAACGAAAGCTGGGCGACGCACTTCTATCCGGTCGGCCGCCTGATTGCCGTTCCGCGTCGAAACCTGCGAGGCTTCGGCCTGGTCGCGGCCTACAAGTACCTGCGTCCGCTGTTGCGGCGAATGCGGGGTATTGAAGCGGTCGAAGTTCCGCCACGACCGGCTGAGGACAACGCGACACCGGCAGGAGCAAAGACCGCAGATTCGCCAGCAGCGGATTTGAAGACCGGCGAAGCTCCGACAGAAACGGCCGTTTAAGGGTGGGGAAGCTGTTGCTGTGCGTGACGGCCCTCTACAGAACTCCTGTAGGGTGCGTGCAAGCACGCACCAACGCGCCGAATGCCAGGCTGTTTGGCCAGTAGGGCCAGTGCCATACCAGCCCAGGGGAAGGCACGCACGAGCGACAGCGAGGAAGTGCCGCCGCCCTGGATTACCGAATTCCCTTCACGTGTCGTAAGCCCTGTAAGGGCGTTACCGACAAGGCTACCGCTTCATTAGTTGGCGGACACCCCGTACAAGTCGCAAGCCGCCCAGCACGATCAGGTAGGTGATCGGCGTCAATAAGATGCCACCGATCGCCCGATCGCGACGATCCTCAGCGGCGATTACCTCCCGATAGTGAGCCCAATAGTGATCACTCCAAGAGCAAATGTCGTCGGGGTCGTTTCCGTTCGAACGAGAAATTCCATCCGCACCGAGCGAATAAACGCCGACACTGGCCTCGCCTTTGTCCGACGGTTTCTTAGGCACGAACTGGTAGGGATGGCCCCAATTGTCTCCCGTGGCCAGCATCTCGAATCCCGGTTGCTCTGACTCTTCTTTCGTCAGCCTGCCGGTCGCCCACCGCGGTAGCGTTTCCTCTGTCAACTTAACGCCCTCCCGGTTTTCCAGCCAGTGCAGGAGGAGGTCGAGATTGCGAATATTTTGACCTTCGTTAACGTAGGTGTAGCTGACGAGAACACCGTACCCATGAGTACCGGGAGCAAAAATAATTGCCAACCCATACGCCGGAAACAACAGCAACAGATGAGCGATACGGAATTGAAACTTCATCAGAACGATTCGCCATCTCGGGCTCTCAATAGCAGCCCGCCATTTGTTTGAATTTGCCCGCCCGCTTGCAATCACATTCTATCGATTTACCTTATCGTCAGTCGAGTTTGGATGTTCTATGCCGAGCGATGTCGAGACTCAGGCTCTTGCATCTAGTCGATCCTGTTCATCCTGTCCAATGAACAGACTCACCAATCGGCTTGCGGCTACATTCATCAGCAGGCTGCCAGTGGCACCCTCTTAAGGAGCCCTCGATTACGCGGCTACCCGCATTTGACGCTCTTTAGGTGGGCTCATTTTGATTTGACATTTTGCTCAAAATCACGATAATGGCGCACCGTGAAATGAAAGAAAAGGTGTGTCGCCGAATGCTTCGCCGGGTGCCTCCACGGTTGAGGGGCGGTCTCCCGACCGTCCCTCCTGTCCGACCGAAGGTCTCCGCGGCATGGAACACACGAAGCTACTACTAGGAGACCTACGGTCGCATCCGTGGGCGGGTCAGGAGACCTGCCCACAACGAGAAGTAATTACCGGGTGCCACTGCTGGCCCTGTCTTCAGGTGACAGCCCAGCAGTGCGGTAGTCGAAAATACACTGGCAAAGCCAGTGGCACGCATTGCATAACCCGAAGCGTGAGCGAGGGACACGACCATTCGGCATTGAGGCGTCAGCCGAGAATGTCTCGACGGCTGCAGATACAACATCAACGGGAGATCGACCAATGGACTGAATCTGTCCACCACAGAGTCGGCATCGAGTGGAAACCAACCTGTTGTGTCCCTCGCTCACGCTTCGGGTTATGGGGCCACGCGAACCTCGCTCTCGCATTGCATGTCACCCTACCACCTCACAATCCAAACAAACGTTGAACAAACGCCGAACATCGGTCGAAACAACATGAACATTGGCCGAACATCCGTCGCACAAAACCGGTACAAACGCCGAAAAAAGGGCCTTTTCTCCCCGCTCCGCCGTCCGCCGCGAGTTGCAACTCGCGTCATACAGATTTATGCTAAATGGTTACCCAAAACCGGCTTCTGCCTCCCCTGCTGAGAGAGTGAATTAGCGTGGCTAGCACGACCGACCCCAGTCAGAAAACATCCGACTCGCAACTGATGAGCGGCGCTGACGTCGTCATCGAATCGCTTATCGAGAATGGCGTCGATACCGTCTTCGCCTATCCGGGCGGAGCGAGCATGGTGCTGCACCAATCGCTGGTCCGCTACCAGGACAAAATCCGCACCATCCTGCCTCGCCACGAACAGGGTGGCAGCTTCGCGGCCCAGGGCTACGCCCGCGCCTGTGGCAAGCCGGGAGTCTGCATGGCCACCAGCGGACCGGGTGCGACGAATCTGGTCACCGCCATCGCGGATGCCAAACTCGACAGCATTCCTCTGATCGCAATCACCGGTCAGGTGATGACCGGCGTGATCGGAACCGACGCCTTTCAGGAAACGCCCATCGTCGAGGTCTGTCGCGGAATCACCAAACATCATGCCCTCGTAACCGACGTGGCCGACATCACGCGGGTCATGAAGGAGGCCTTCCACGTCGCCACCACAGGACGCCCCGGCCCGGTGCTGATCGATATCCCCAAGGACATCCAGCAGGCCCTGATCACGCCCGACTACGACGCGGAGATGGACCTGCCTGGCTACGAGATAGAGATTCCGCGGGCGCACGCGGAGCAAGTCAAGCAGGTGGCGGCAGCGATCAAGTTGGCCAAGCGACCGATCATCTACGCCGGCGGTGGCATCATCTCCTCGGAGGCGAGCGAAGAACTGCGCGAACTGGTCAAGGAGACCGGTATCCCGATCACGATGACGGTGATGGGCCTGGGAGCCTTCCCCAACGCCGACCCACTCTCGCTCGACATGCTTGGCATGCACGGCAGCGTCTATGCTAACTACGCCATCAACGAGGCCGACCTGGTCCTCGCGCTCGGCGTCCGCTTCGACGACCGCGTTACCGGCAAGCTCTCCGAATTCGCGAAATACGCCAAGATCGTCCACGTCGACATCGACGCTTCGGAATTGAATAAGAATAAGGTCGCCCACATCCCGATCTGTAGCGACGCCAAGCACTTTCTCGGCGAGCTGAACAAAATCGTGGAAGCGCCGGAAGACATCAGCGAATGGGTCGAGCAATGTGCCGCCTGGAAGAAGTCGGACCCGTACAAATACGACGAGAGCTACGACGGCATCCTGCAGCAGCACGCCATCACGGAGCTATCGCGGCTCACGCAAGATCGCGAAACGATCATCACGGTCGGCGTGGGACAGCACCAAATGTGGACGTCGCAATTCTACCAATTCACGAAGCCCCGCACCTGGCAATCGAGTAGCGGTCTCGGCACGATGGGCTTCGGGCTACCGGCGGCGATGGGAGCCCAAGTGGCTCGCCCGGACGCCCTGGTGGTCGACATCGATGGCGACGGCAGCTTCCAGATGAATATCCAGGAGCTGGCGACCTGCCGCTGCGAGAACCTGCCGGTCAAGGTGATGCTGCTCAACAACCAGCACCTCGGTATGGTGATGCAGTGGGAAGACCGCTTCATGAATGGGGTCCGAGCTCACACCTATCTCGGTCCGATCGATCGCGCGGAAGCCACTGGCGACGGTGACGGACCTTTTGCGGAAGATCGTTACCCCGACTACGTGGCCATCGCCAAGGGCTACGGCTGGGGGTCGCGCACGGTTCGCGAGAAGAGCGACCTGACCGCGGCCTTGGAAGAAATGATCAACTACGACGGCCCCTTCCTCCTCGACGTGGCGGTGCCCTACCAAGAACACGTGCTGCCGATGATCCCAGGCGGGGCGAGCGTGAAGGATCTCATCAAGGAGTAGCGGCGGATTTGAGGCCGGTGGCAGGCCGCCGGTCGTGGGCATTCAAATCGGGCCGGGGCAGCGAGTCATTCGCAAGCGGCGAAACACAACTCATAGCAAGGAGCACGCGCGATGCTGAAAATGGCCCTGCACTGGCAGATCCTGATCACGATGGTCATCGGAGCGGTGGTCGGCATCGTGCTGAATAACGTCGCTGGCGACTATCGCACGGACGAGTTGGTCGAAATCCAAGCAGGCTCCGCTCAGCTGCACAGCATGTCGAAGGCGGCCGAATTCACCCACGGCACTGCCTGGTTCCACGACACGACCAGCCGGGTGCTGATACAGATTACCGAGCAGGTAACCGAGGAAGAGCGTAGCGGAACCAGTCATTCGGTTAGGGTCGTGGGGAAGACTCGCCGCGTCGTGGTTCGCAGCCCGATGGATACATCTCCGATCCCGGCCGACGCCTGGCCAGAGACGGCGGGTGGCGAGATTCCTGTTACGGAAGTGGCCACCGTGGGCAAACTCAAGGGGGCCGATCCGGCCGCTTACGTGCTATTCCATCTCCATGGGCGGAGTTGGGGACGCACGATTGGCGACTTCTCCAAGAAGCTCGGCGATCTCTTCCTGCGAATGCTGAAGATGGTCAGCATCCCGCTGATCATTACTTCGCTGCTGACTGGCGTGACCGGGCTGGGGCAGACCGAGCGGCTGGGGAATATGTTCTCGCGGACGATCATCTACTACGTGACGACGAGCCTGCTGGCGATCATCACCGGTCTGGTGATGGTCAATCTGATTCAGCCGGGGGTGCAGAACGCCCCCGCAGCCGGAGCAGAGAACGCCGGACAAGTGGCCACTGCGGATGGGGCGGCGAATGCAGAGGGTGAAGCCAAGGCGGCGAAACCTCGCAAGGGGAAGGGCCTCGGCACGGTCCTCTTTGAGCAGCTGGAAAACCTGATCCCGGGTAACCCCTTCAATTCAGTCGCCTCTGGTGGCTTCCTCTCGATTATCGCCTTCACGCTGGCCTTCGGCGTATTCACGATTCTCGTCGGCGGCCGACACGCCGAAGTCGTACGCGAGCTGAGCGAGGCCGGCTTCGCGGTGATGATGAAGATGACCCTGGCGATCATCTACCTCGCCCCGCTCGGCGTACTGTTCCTGATGCTCTCGGCAACCGCGTCACAAGGCATCGGCGTCTTCCAATCGCTCGGTTTCTATATGCTAACGGTGGCCTGCGCTCTGGCCTTCCACGCGATGGTGACCATGCCGGCGATTCTCAAGTTCGTGGCCGGCGTGAACCCGGTCATGTATATGAAGGCGATGAGCCCGGCACTGCTGACTGCCTTCAGCTCAGCTTCGAGTAACGCCACGCTGCCGCTCACCTTGACCTGTTGCGAGAAGCGAGCTGGCATCAATAACCGGACCTCTTCTTTCGTGCTTCCCCTGGGAGCGACGGTCAACATGGACGGCACGGCGCTCTACGAAGTGGTGGCCGTGCTCTTCATCGCCCAATTCTCTGGCATCGACCTGTCGTTGATGGATCAGATCGTCGTCGCCTTTACGGCATTACTGGCAAGCATCGGGGCCGCCGGCATTCCCCACGCCGGACTGGTGATGATGGTCATTATCCTGCAAGCGGTCGGGCTGCCGACGGAGAGTCAGGGATTGATTATCGCGGTTGATCGCGTGCTCGACATGTGCCGCACCAGCGTCAACGTCTGGAGTGACTCCTGCGGTTGTGCGGTGGTCGATCGACTGACCGGAGGCGGTTCGCAAGATACGGCGGGCGCAGCAGCGAATCCGGCTTAGGTCATTAAGCTAGGCAGGACCGTGTCGCGGCTGTGATCGAGTGGCGACTCAAAACTGATAGCCGACTAGCGAACCGTCGCGGTAGACCGGCTCGAGCCGCTCGCCCTTGAAGAGCGAGACATTGGTCACCGCAGGCCGGAAGCGAACACTATCGGCCGGTACCGCACGGGGCACGGGATCGGGCCTGGCCTCTGGCACGGGATCAGGCAGCTCTTCCACCTTGGGCTGAATCGGCTGCACGGGCTGAGCGGGCACAACGGTCGCGCAAGGCGCACTCGAGTAGGCATAGACCGGCGCCGAGTAGTAGCGAACGCTGGCGACCGGATATCCCCAGCCACCCCAGTAACCACCGTAGTAACCACGCCATCCCCAACCGCCGCGCCAACCCCAGCCAGCGTAGTAGCGAGGATAGTAACGGCCACGCCATCCCCAACCCCATCCCCAATGGCGGCGACCATAGGAGTAGCGTGCGGGCCAGCGATAGTAGCGACGAGGTCCCCAATAGCGACCGCCGTAGTGGCGGTAGTGGGCGCGATGAACGTGACCGACGTGACGAGCGTAGCCGTAGTGGCGATGAGCCACGTGCCGCGTGGCGTGTCGGGTGTGGCCATGGAAGCCGTGATGGCCACGGTGACCATATTGGGCGAGTGCTTCGTCGCCAGCGACCAACAACAGTGTGGCGGCCAGGGCCATTGAAAGCGTGGTGGCAAGCTTCATCGTACACCTCCCCCGACGTGCGGCTGGTTGAAGAGCGAACGGCCACGATACGTGCCTGCTCGCTGCTACCATCATTCTTAGCGCAATCGACCTGCCACACAAGCTCGACGGCAGATTTTCGGCTCGCCAGAAAGTAAAGTCGCCCAAAGACACACCAGCGGCAGGACTTGCGCGCGTGAAGAACGATCAGAGTGACGCAAAAAAGAGTCGACCTAGCGGTCGAACCACTTTTTGATGGAGTGGACCGTGGCGGCGCGACCCGCTTCGGCGATGGCCGTCGTGAGCGGGATTTCCTTCGGGCAAACAGTCACGCAGTTCTGGGCGTTACCGCAGACCTGAATGCCGCCGGCCGAAGTCAACGCGTCGAGTCGCTCGCCGGCCGACATCTTGCCGGTCGGGTTCTGGTTGAACAACATCGTCTGGGCGATGGCGTGCGGTCCGACGAAGTTGGTGTCGTAGGCGGCCTTCTTGCGAGCCTCGAAATCGGCATCGCTCTCACCGTCGTATTGAACCAGCTCGATCTTGCGGTACTGCGGACAAGCTTCCATACAGCAGCCGCAACTCATGCACTGGCTGTAAGGATAAGCCTTCTGCTGCTCTTCGGGCGACTGCTTCGGACCAGGGCCAAGCTCGTAGTAACCGTCGACCGGCACCCAGGCTTTCTGCTTCTCCAATGAATTGAACAATCGCGAGCGGTCAATCATCAGATCGCGAATGACCGGAAACTTCGTCATCGGGCGAAGTTCGATCTCCGCGGGGTTATCTTCCAGCAACCGATCAACGAGTGCCGAACAGGCTTGTCGTACGCGACCATTAATGACCATCGTGCAAGCGCCGCAGACTTCTTCCAGACAGTTGCAGTCCCACGCCACCGGCGCAACGTCCTTGCCATCGACGGTCTTCGGTCGAGCGGCGATCCGCTGTAATAGCGAGATCACGTTCATGTCCGGTTCGTATTCAACACGGAACCGCTCCCAGGAGCTGCGCTGTTGCGGACCAGCCTGGCGCAAGGTGTGCACTTCGACGAACTTTGGTTTATCGGTAGCCTGTTGAGTCATAGCGTTTTTCGATTAGGACGTTCGAGAGTAACTGACCGTTCTGTTAGTTACTGCTTTTCGTTAGTTACTAGCAACCGCTTCCGTACCTTGCGCGGGGCTTCCGTTGCCGCCGCCCGAACTTTCTCGATTGGCGAGCCGTTCTTTCCAGACTTCTTCAATCACGTCGGCTCCGACGAGACCATACAGTCGCGGTCGTGGTGCGACGAGCGAAGTATCAACGTCTTCGTAGCTGAGTCGCACTTCGCGGCTGGCCGGATCGTAATTGGCAATGGTCGACTTGAGCCACTTCTCCGTGTTGGCCTCGAAGCGATCGCACCAAGCCTCGGCCAGTCGTCGCCGCTCTTCCGGCGTATCGGCTTCCACGCCCGGCATCTGAAAGTCAGGCTTGTAGTGAGCCCCGCGACATTCGTCTCGAGCCAGGGCTCCTTGCAGTATTGTGAGCGCCAGCGGGAACATATCCAACAGCGATTTTGTGAACACCACGTTCTGGTTGGTCCAGTTACCGGTGTCGGAGAGCGAGCACTTGTCGGCCCGATCTCGCAGCTGGTGAACCGATTCGATTGCTTCTTGCAGGATATCGTTGTGACGAACGACCGTTGCCGCGCGGGTCATCACCTGGCCCAGTTCTTGATGCACCAGGTAAGGATTCTCCTTGCCGCTACGTCGCTTGAGAAGCGAATCGTGCTTCTCCTGCTCTTTCTTCTGAGCGTTTTCAAACAGCGACGGAGCCAGATCGGCGGTCGCCTTTTGTTGTCCTTTGAAGAAGTTGACCACGCCGGGTGCCACGAACAGTCCGCTGAAAATACAGCTGAGTAGCGAGTTCGCTCCCAGCCGGTTACCGCCGTGGTACTGGTAATCGCACTCGCCGATCGCGAACAGGCCAGGAATGTTGGTCTGTTGATTCTGAGGAGAACCGGCCACCAGCCCTCCTTCGGCATTACGTTCGTAACCAGCCCACAATCCACCCATCGAGTAATGGACGGCGGGGAAGATCTTCATCGGCACGTCGCGTGGGTCGACGCCTTGGAACTTCTCGTAGATCTCCAAGATGCCGCCGAGCTTGGTATCGAGCAGCTTGCGCGGCAGATGTGTCAGGTCGAGGTAAACGCACAAACGATCCGCCTCGACGCTTAAGCCTTCTTGCGTGCAGACGCTGAAGATTTCGCGGGTGGCGATATCGCGGGGCACCAGGTTGCCATATTCAGGGTAGCGTTCTTCGAGGAAGTAGTAACGCTCTTCTTCGGGAATCTGGGCGGCGGGGCGGGAGTCCTGCGGAGTGCGAGGAACCCACACGCGACCACCTTCACCGCGAGCCGACTCGCTCATCAGTCGCAGCTTGTCGGAGCCGGGCACCGCCGTGGGATGCACCTGAATGAATTCGCCGTTGCCGTATTTGACGCCCGCCTGAAAACAGCGACTCGCGGCACTACCGGTACAAACCATCGACATCGTCGATTGTCCGTAGATCAAGCCAGGTCCGCCAGAACCGACAATCACCGCGTCGGCCGCCAGCGTTCGCATCTTCATGGAGACGAGATCTTGAATCACGGCTCCCCGACATTGTCCGTTCTCGTCGAGCACGGGACCAAGGAAGTCCCAGTATTCGTATTTCTTGACCATGCCTGCCGCCTCGTGACGACGGACCTGTTCGTCGAGTGCGTAGAGCAGTTGCTGTCCGGTCGTCGCGCCGGCGAAGGCGGTCCGCTTGAACAGCGTGCCACCAAAGCGGCGATGATCGAGGAAGCCTTCTGGCGTACGGTTAAAGGTCACGCCCAGGCGGTCCATCAGGTCGATGACCTTGGGTGCCCAATAGGCCATTTCCTTGACGGGCGGCTGATGCTGCAGGAAGTCACCGCCGTAGACCGTGTCGTCCAGGTGCAGCCACTCGTTGTCGCCGAGCTGCCGCGTCTGATCGTTGACCGAGTTGATTCCACCTTGGGCGCAAACGCTGTGCGATCGTTTGACCGGCGTGAGGCTGACCAAGTCGACCTCGACGCCCAATTCCGCCAGCTTCATGGTGGCAGCCAAACCGGCAAGTCCGCCGCCGATGACCGTTACTCGTTGTTTCGCCATGTGGTTACTCTTGTCTTTAAGCTGTAGAGCGTTGGATCTTGTCGTCTTGAATTTTGATCGCCTAGCGGCGTGTGGCGGAGGGCAGCGTGCGTCCTGTCACTACCAGCGAGAGCCAGGGATTACTCCGTCGTTTCCGTCGCGGGTACTAGGATCGCCGCCGGCTTCACGGTTGCTTCGCCAGCGTCCGGCGCGGCTTCTTCAGCCGGCTGACTTCGTTTGTGTTCGTTGGGAAGCGTTCTGCCCGATTCGGTGCGTGACTTGTACTGCTCGTCTTCGACGCGGATCGCCTCTTGCAGTTGTTCAGGACTGTTGCCGGTTTCCCACATCTCGTGCAGGGCCGAAAGACCAACGACACCCAGGCCGAGGCCGAACACCAGGCAGACCATGTTGGCCCGCTTCTGAGCGGCCGGGCTGGTCCAAACGCCCCAGGTGATGCCCATCGTCCAAATACCGTTGGCCAGATGGAATACGCAGGAGACGATGCCGATCACGTAACAGACCACCACGACAAAGCCCTGCAGGGCCAGGCCGGCGCTGGAGGCCGCGTTGTACGGTTTGAATTGGGCTCCGCCAAGATTCTTGGCCACACCGTCAATCCACCAGTCGGCGTGAATCCAACCGTGCATGTGGAAAACGTGCCACATAATGAACAGAAACGCCAACACGCCTGTCACCCGTTGCAGCGTGTAGCGGATATTCGAGGCAGTCGGATAGTTGCCCGTGTTGGGCAGGCCTCCGGCAATGATCACCACGCCGAAGATAGCGTGAAATAGCAGCGGGCCGAAGATAAATCCCCATTCCACGAAGGGGAGCAGCCAGCCGAGGCTGTGAATGGTGTAGACGTTTTCTTGGAACGTGCCGGGGCTGATCTCCACCGTGGCATTCACCACCAAGTGCACGACCATGTAGGCGCCGACCGGAATCAACCCGCTCAGCGAGTGCAGGCGACGGACCAGAAATTCGTGACGAACCAACCAGGAGTTTTGCGTGTCGTCGGCCACGGGCTACCTTTCCATATGACGAACCGCGAGAGCGACGTGCCTTGCTCGTAGCATATCCATGGCACGCCAGCTATCAGACTCTTTAGTATAGGGACGCCTGCGGCAGGAAAAAGGGGCGAGCCGTCGCGCAACCCCCTCGGGCGTCCAGGGTTGTATAAGAAATGCCCATGCCAGAATCAGCAGCCGCTTTGTGGCCTGCCCGGTTGCCCTACTGTGACGCTCCCTGGTATCAAAACAGCAGGAAAAACCGAGTCGGCCGTGCGGTGGCCAAGCAATCTCGCCCACGACTCTCGACAATCCGGCTCTCTGATGGACCTCCTAGGCGCCTTTGAGATATGACGGTCGTAACGCCCTCCATTCTGATTACCGACGACGACTTCCAATTTCGCGACACACTCTGTGGGGTACTGGAGCCGGAAGGCTACCACCTGCTGCTGGCCGACGACGGACTCCAGGCCTGTGAAATCGTGGAGGCGCAAACCGTCCATCTGCTCTTAATGGACGTGCACATGCCGAAATTGACCGGCCTGGAAACGCTGCGGCGGGTTAAGAAGATTCAGGCCTCGTTGCCCTGCATCTTGCTTTCCGCCCGTTGGGACGACTCGCTGCGAGCGGAGGCGACCGAAGACGGAGCCTACGCCATGCTGGCCAAACCGGTCAGCCGCGGCGACCTGACGAGCACGGTGCGGGCTGCGCTCGAAGAGACGTATGGAGAGTAGGGGTGACTGGAC
>CAYLRE010000062.1:8889-19149 GCA_964385715.1 uncultured Planctomycetaceae bacterium | reverse complement strand
GACATAGACATAGTCGTTGCCCGCTCCGTGCATCTTGGTAAAACGCATTCTCTTCTCACACGCTAGCGCAAAGTAACAGGTCGGTTATGTTGCGATTCTAGCGCGGAGGCGGGCGTACGACAATTAGGCACGCGGTCACACACCCTTTTGTCGCCGGGCGACGGGGTTCGCGGAGAACGTCCAGCGACGCCAAAGGCGCGGCGATCTAGCCTGATAGATCGAGTGAGCCACCACTGTTGCCGCTGGCGTCTTTGCTCTTGCGCTCCGCCGGAGCGGAGTCGGACTCCTCTTGTTCACCGGCAGCTTCGCCTGCCTCGACGGGGGCTTCCCAGAGCTTACGCCCGTCGCCGTCCCGGTCGTGGGCTTCGTGGCCTTCGCCGTCGGTTTGGCCGACACCACTAGCGGCGTCGGCTTTTTTCTCATTGGACAGCTTGCCCTTCTGGGCGGCCGTTTCGTTAGCGGTCTGTTCCGCGGCGGCGCCTTTGCTTTGTGAAAGTGGTGATCCGGCGGCGCCGCCCAAGATTCCACCCATTCCTCCGACGCTCATAGCATTCTCTCCGTTGAACGAGTCAAACGAATTGAAAGATACCGATGATGCGTATTCCAGCTGTGTCTCATCTGATCGGACGATTATTGTGTTTCGCCGGCCGTTTCCTTCTCACGCGGCGGCCGACGTTCAAACGCGCATTATCTTCTGCCTGGCACCAGCGACTGGAAGAAGTCGGTCGCCTGGCGGTGCAACGGTTGTTGATCGGGTACTTTGAATTCTCGCTGTAGCCCCTCAGCAAAGCGGGCCACGCCTGGGAGCGGTTCGCGAGTCGTGTTCGGATTGCTCAACGGACCGTCGACATAGATTAGCAGTAGCAGCGGGCTGGCCTGTTTCAGTAGTGGGCTGATCAAGGGCACCTCGATTTTGTCGCGGCCGACGATCGCCTTGAAGACCATGCGTACTTGCTGATCGAAGTCCATTTCGCCTTTGCCAAGCAAGCTCACCGCGTCGCCGTAGAAATCGATCTTATCGAAGTAGAGGTGAGCTCCATTGATGTGGAAATCGACTTCCGCCGCCGAGAACGCCTGGGCGTCGGGCGCAGTTCCACTTAGGATCTTCAACAGCGAGACCAACAGCGGTAGCTCGCCGATGTCCGCGTCGTGGAGGTGGGCGCTGCCAATCCCGGCCAGTGTGTGGGTGCCGGCGCTCGTTCCTTGCAGATGAATTTTGGCGTCGAGCGATCCCTTGAACTGCGAGGCGCCGGGGATTGCTTCGTCGGCAATCCGATTCATGTTGGCACCCACCAGTTGGGCCTGCATTGCGAATCGCGAGGTGCGATCGAACTTCACCCAGCCGTCGCCAGAGACGGCTCCGTCGTAGAAACGAGCGGTGATGCGGCTAGGCGTTGCGGATCGTTCAGCATTCTCGGGGAAGCCACCCAGCAGAAGTCGATCTTCGCCCAACCAGATCGGGCCGCGAACTTCCGTCAACTGGTAGCCGCGATAGGTGAGCGTGTCCAAGTCGAGCCAGCCTCGCGAGGCGAACCGCTTTCCGTCGAAGGCTCCCGTCAGGCGGACCTTGCCGTAGACATTGTCGAGCCGCACGCCTGGATCGAGCTGGGCACCTTGGGTGGTGAGCTGCACGTCCCAGCCGGCACGCACCGGCGCACGCGTGCGCTGATTTCCGTCGAAGGTGATCGCCCCGCGTAGGTTCAAGGGACCGTTGAAGTCGAGTTCACCGACCGCGCGACGCAGACGCAACGGCAGGGCGTCGAGCAGATCACGCCGCAGTTGTAAGCGATCAACGACGAGGTTGTTCATTTCCACGTGCCAACTTCCGTCGGCGCCGTACTGGCAATGACCGGCGGTCGAGATCGTGGTGCGGTCGTGCTTAGCGGTCATCTTGGCAAAGCGAACCTGACCTTCGCTGAATTCGATGGGGCCGCGAATGTTCTCCAAACGGTAGGGGAAGAATCGCGGATGGACCGCCACACCTTCGCCGACTGGATCGGCACGAATGTTCAAATCAAGCTTTCGATCGGCCGTGCGAAAGCGGAGCTGGGTCGACATCTGTACCGCACCTTGGGGGTTGAACTGTTCCCAAAGCGATTGCAGTTTCGGCGAGAGTGACTGACGCAGCTGATCGTCGAGGCCGATGTTCGCGCCTTCAAAGTTGAGGGCCAGTTCCGATCCATGTTCGACGGGGACCAGGTAGCCCTGGCAGGTCACACTGGCGGCACCACTGGAACCCTGCAGGTTCCGGAAGGTCCACTGCCGGTTTTTTTCTTCCAAGATGCCGCGGACATTGCGTACCAGATACGGGAACTTCGCGTAGCGAACGGAGATGTTGTTGAGTTCGACACGTGAGGTCCGTTGCCAACGCTCATTAGCGTTCTGGCGTTCCAGGCGGGCCGACATGTTGACCGTCCCTTGCGCTCCCAAGGAGCGGACGACATCGCGAGACTTGCCGGGCAGGGCTCGCAACAGTTTTTCGTTGATCGGCATCGCCTGCGTCGACATGTCGAGACGGCCCACGGCGTGCGGGCCGGGATCGCGAAAGCTGCCGGCGATCTTCACCGGGCGACCACTACCCATGGCCGTCATCTGCACGGTGAGGGTGCCGTATTTCATTTCAATGTTGCCGCGACCTCGCTCCAGCCGATAGGCGAACTTGTCGTGGGTGAATGAGACGTCATTGCAGGCGACGCGTAGCTGCGGAGACCAGGTCTGCCCGTCGAAGTCGAGGCGCACATGGGCGTCGATCTCGCCGGCCGGCAGGAACTTGTCCCAGGTCTTCTTGTGGGATTCAGGCAAGACGCGTTTCAGGTGATGGTCGAGTACCAGCCGACTGACCGTGCCTTCGAACGAGGCGGGGCTGTCTTTGGCGTAGCCACGGCGATCGCCGTGCGCCTCTACGGTGGTGCGTCCGCTACGTGCGGTCAACTTGCGAAGGGTGATGCCGTCGTTGCGGAATTCGGTTTCGGCCGTGATATCGGTCAGCGGGTACGGCAAGCGTGAATCGTCAATGCGTCCCTGAGACAAGCGACTGTCGACCCTGAACACGACCGGTTGGGCCGAGCTCGTTCCACTCTCGGCCTGAAAGTTGACGGCCAGGCGACCCCGTAGTCCGGCCAAGAGTCGCATTGGCCGGGCGGCCATTTCGGGCAGCGTTTCACGCAGCTCGGGCGAGACCTGAATCGCATCGGCGGTGCCACGAACTTGCCACTCTTTGGTCTGCATGTCGTACCAGCCACGAAGTTTCACGCCTTCGAGGTAGTCGCCCGAGAGCGAACCTTCGACGACGGTAGCTTCGGGATGATCGGCCATCTCAGCCACGTTCGTCGCTCCGCGCATCGTGAGATTGACGTCGCGCAGCGTATACGTGCTGGAGGGATGCTTGAGCGGATCGAACAGCTCGATCGTAGCGTCTTCGATTTGAATGGTAGGTTTCGCGTCGCTGAATTTGGGAAGCGGGAAGAGTTGCTCGATACTCCAGCTTCCGTCTGGTCGCCTGGTGGCGCGCAGTGTGGGCCGGCGGACCGTCATCTGTTTGGCGTCGAGATCGCCGGAGACCAATGTCTGAAGGTCGGTCTTGCAGTCGAGAAAAATCTCGTCGATGTAGACGGCTTCTGCGAGAGGGCCATCCGCTCGGCGCTCGGTTAGCGAAAGTCCGTGAACGCGGATGCCCTCGTCTTCAACCAGTTCGGCGCTGCGGACGTTGACCGTAAAGTTCTCGTAGTGATCGGAGAATCGCTTGATCACTTGGCGGCGAATTTCGCCGTCGACCTGACGCAATAGAATCGGCACCGCGATCAGCGCAGCGACAACCAACAGCAGGAGTCCCCACTTGAAGAAGAACCAACAGAAGTTGATCGTACCGCGGACGATGGGGCGATTCCTTTCGCGCCACACAGTTGGGACCGCCGTCGGTCGACACGCAGCGCAACTGGTGGTGCCCGATGGGCCCTGCGCACGTGACAGATACGACTGCGGGGTGGTCGTCTATTCAGGGTGAAATGGCGCACCTGCGCCTATTTCTGGGAATTCAACGTGGTGCGAATAGTAGGAAGCAGCCGCACGTGCGGCAAGAGAAATAGCCCTATGGGAATCGACGGCAGTCCGTTCTGAAATCGCTCGTCGGGTCGTCGTAACTCAAGTTTGTGAAAAGGGTTGTCGGATTCTCGCGGGAGCGAATCACGGCTCCGAGCCCCCGCATGGCTTGCCAGAGCCGAATATTCGTTGATCGTCGCGGGAGAGGATGGCTGAAATGCCCGAAATCTTGGCCAGACAACGTTTTACTCGCGTTTCGCAGTCGCTATACTCGACACCACGAATTCAGTGCTAGCAGTCTATATGTGGCGGCTTGGATGGATTCGCGAGAACTTCACAGTCACTTTACCGTTACCAAATTACCGTGTTCTTAGGCGGTCCATTTTAACCCGCCCTCTGCATGGAATGATCGCAGCGGGCCAATCGCGGGCAATGGAGATCAAACGAGTATGAATGAAAAGAATGACAAGGTTGTCTTTTGGGGATGCTTTATCGCGTTGATCACAACGTCGTTTGCATTCTTCAGCCGGATGTATTTGTGCGATGTCCGTTTTGAATCCGATTTCGGATTGAACGCTGTCGAAATCGGGAATCTCAAGGGTGCCGGAATTTGGCCGTTTGGTATTTCGATCATCCTGTTCAGCCTGATCATCGATAAGGTCGGCTATCGCGTGGCGATGTTCTTTTCGTTCGTCTGTTATGCCATTTATCTCGTCCTGGCTTGGATGGCCTACTCGGCCATTCAGGGTGTCGAAGGGGCTGCCTTGGTCGATGCCCAAAAACTTGGCCTCAAGTATCTGATGTGGGGCAGCTTCATTCTGGCTCTAGGTAACGGAACGGTCGAAGCGTTCATCAATCCGGTGGTGGCCACAATGTTCAACAAGGACAAGACAAAGTGGCTCAACATTCTGCACGCTGGTTGGCCGGGCGGTCTTGTAATTGGCGGTATTGCCACGATCATGCTCGCCGACTACGCGACCGACGGAAACTGGTTCGTCGTGCTAGGAATCGTTGCGGCACCGGCGGTTATCTTCCTATTGATGTTGTTTGCCGCGAAGTTCCCTGTGCAAGAACGAGAGAGCGCCGGTGTCAGCTACCGCGAAATGCTCAGCGAGTTGGGCGCATTTGGAGCTTTTGTCTCGTTTGGTTTGATTTTTTGGCGGCTTGGCGAACCGGACGTCTTGGGGCTCAAGCCGTGGGCGGTGTGGTCGCTTACCGGTGCGGTGACGGTCTTGTTCGGGCTCTATACGCAGAGCATCGGCCGTCCGCTAATGTGTTTCCTGATCATCATCATGATGCCGTTGGCAACCACTGAAATCGGAACCGACGGCTGGATTACTGGATTGATGAGTGAACCGATGAAGGCAATCGGACAGGACGCCGGTTGGGTGTTGGTCTACACCTCCGCGATCATGATGGTGTTGCGTTTCTTTGCCGGCCCCATCGTGCACAAGCTTTCGCCGCTGGGACTGCTCGTCGTGAGTGCCGTTTTGGCGATCGCGGGTCTTTACAGTCTGTCATTGACCGGATCGTTCACCGGAAAGGATGCTCTGCTCCCCGTCTTTGCGGCGGCGACGTTGTATGCCTTTGGTAAGACCTTCTTCTGGCCAACGATGTTGGGTGTCACTTCCGAGCAGTGTCCCAAGGGTGGAGCTCTCACGCTCAACGCCCTTTCCGGCATCGGTATGATCGCCGTGGGAGTTATCGGGTTCCCGCTCATCGGCGCTATTCAGGCCAAGACGACCAGTAGCCACTTGGAGGCGAACGCTCCGGAGACGGCCCAAGCTGTTTTGGCGACTAGCAAGACCTTTGGCTTCTCGTATCAGGCGATCGACCCCGCGAAGCGGGAAGCGGTTACCGATGAGGCTGGTAACACGGCCATTGCCGAAGCGACGAAGGCAGGGCAATTCAATGCTCTGGCCAAGATGGCTCTCTTCCCGGCCTTCATGCTCGCTTGTTACATCGCCATGTTCCTCTACTTCAAATCGAAGGGTGGATACAAGGCGGTCGAGCTGTCCGCTGACGACGCCTTGGCGGACGGCGCCGTGGCCGGCGGTGAAGCTTAAGGACGACGCCACTTTCATACGCGACTGTTAGAGCAGTCGCGTATGAAATGCGAAACCTAGCGAGGGCGGGTCAGCAGTAGCTGCTCGCCCTCGTTTTTTGCGCCCACTTCTTTCTTGGCTGCAATTCCTCCTGGCAGAGAGACCGCCGCAGGTGCCGCCTTGCCACGGATCATTTCCGCGAGCTGCTCCCAATGGGCGAGCGTCATCTGCTGAAGCGGCCACTGCTGCTTTCGCCACAGAGAAAGAAGCAGCTCTCGCACCAGAAAGTCACTTACGCCACCCTTGGCAGTGGACAAAGCCGCCAGTCTCAGCCGCACCGTGGTGGGAGTCTGCTCCAACACGAGGCTCTCCGACAGCCTGTCGACCTCCACGTCGATTACCTGTTGCGCCTCACCAGCAAGGCGGCCGAGCCGCAGAATTGCCTCCACGGCGGACGGGTTGTAGTCGGCTTCTAGTTGCGGCAAAAGTTCGTGACGAATGCGATTTCGCGCAAACCGGTTGTCGAGATTGCTGGTGTCTTCTCGAAATGGCTGATCGAGTTCCGTCAAGTACGACAGCACATCGGCACGGCGAAGTTTTAGCAGCGGACGGGCCAACGCAACGCCGTCACAGAGTTCTCGGTGCTTGGCAATGCCTGCGAGTCCCGCGACGCCAGTCCCTCGAACGATGCGGTGGAGGATCGTTTCCGCTTGATCGTCGGCCGTATGGGCGGTGACGACATAGCGGGCACCGACTCGTTTGGCGGTTTCTTCAAAGAACACATAGCGAGCTGCGCGGGCGGCGGCCTCGATCCCGTCACCTTGTTCGGCCGCTTGCTGCGCGACATTCGAGCGACCAACCTCGCAGGCGACGTTCAACTGTTGACAAAGTTCGACCACGAATGCCTCGTCGGCGTCCGATTCTTCGCCGCGAAGGCCATGATTCAAGTGGGCGACAAAGATCCGCGGCTGTTTCGGTACGGATCCCGGGCCCCCATCTGTTGAAGTCTGGCCCGCGGATGTCTCGTTTGCGGCAATCGCGCAGATCGCTCTCAATAGAGCCACGCTATCGGCCCCGCCAGAAACGGCGAGTAGTACATTCACATCTCGCCAAGCGGCCAGCGGCCAGGCGTGCTCAAGAGCGGCGGCAAAATTGTTCGGCGTGCTGGCCATTTTGTGAGATTCGGCACCGACGGCTGTTGTGAGGGGCGAGTGTGAGCGGCGGTGATTTGCCAGAGGTTTGGAGAGAAAACAGTGGCCCCTCTGGGGGCAGGACAGTCGCTCCAACCTACCTAGCTGGTCAAAGTTAGGAGCTTTGTTCCGGTCGCTCCCGCCTGTGGATTCGTAACATCTTGCGGCAAAACGACATGCAACTCTTCCTGTTGGCAATCGCCGACGGCAGTGGTATTATGACATGGCTGCCTGTTCCATCCCCAGTGGCCTCGGCCATTTGGAAACAGGGAAAGGCAGCAAGTTGAAACCATTGAATTACAGTCCTCAGCGGCGGCCGGCGGAAATGCCAGGCGAAGTGCGGTTGGGTGACGGAGTTCGTGAGAACTCGACCAAATTTGTGTCAATCCAATTGACTCACCGACAACAGGGTAGCAACACAGAGCGATGATGACTTACCTAGTGGTCTTCATACGATGGATTTGCAGCTACCGAGTAGAGGGGATCTCTACGGTCGCCAGCGGTCGCCGAGTTGAACTCGGTCGACAGATTGCTGCACGCCGATGGTTCCCCATCCAGAGCTTCCTCCGTCGCGATTTGTACCGTCGCGATTTTCGCAGCCGCGAGTTGCGCTTGGCAAGCCTGGGATCTTTGTTGGACTGGATGAATGAAGTTGTTGCACGGTTCTTCTGTGGCGCGCGGCCTTGCGCAGTCACAATCACAACACGACGCGGCGATCCCCGCTATGGCGGCGATGGTCGGGTAGACCGAGTGAGCGGACTCGTTTCGACGATGAGAGACTCACGCTGCACGACAACCCCTCGTTCCCTGGCTCGACCGGTGAGATAACCGCCTCGGCGGTCACAGATAGTCGAAGTTCTTGCGGCAGCCATGCTGGCTGATCCGTTGCTCTCCCACGCGTCCGGCGCGTTTCTGCGAATGCGAATGATTCGTATTTGTCAGGCGTAGTTGCTGAGAACGATCGATCTGAGGGCGGGATAGCCCAACGGGAGACAAGTCACATGCAAATAGACACTTGGGTGTTGGTGGCGATTATTGTCGGCGTGGCGGTTCTATCCGCGGTCGCCGTCAAGTTCATGGACCACCTACGAAAGAAAGACGTCGAGAGTGAAACTCGCGCGATGCGTGAGCGGGCCGATTTGGAGATCGAGACGCGTCGCAAGGAAGCGGAACTCGAAATCAAGGAGGCAGCAATCCAGCAAAAGGCCCAAAGCGAAAAAGAAATGGCCGATGCTCGGCAAAAGTTACACGAACAGCAGCGGCAGCTCGATAAGCATAGCGATTCGATAGAGCAGCAGCAGGATCAGCTCCGCAAGCAGGAGCGGATGGTCGAAAGTTCGCAGCGCAAGCTGGCCGAAAAAATCGAGGAAGCGACTCGTCGCGACGAAGAATTGAGCAAACTGCTCGATATGCAGCGGCAGACCCTCCACGAACTCTCGGGACTTGGCAAGGAAGAGGCGTCCGAGCGATTGCTCGAAATGCTCGATCGCGAGATGACCAACGAGACCGGTGCGATCATTGCCAAGCATGAAAAGAAGATTGCCGAGGTGGTGGAACAGAAGTCGCGAGACCTGCTGCTCACCACGATTCAGCGTTACGCCGCCGCTCACACGGCCGAAACCACGACCAGTACCGTCGATATTCCCAATGACGATATGAAGGGCCGAATCATTGGTCGCGAAGGTCGCAACATTCGCGCCTTTGAAAAGGAAACCGGCGTCGACGTGATTATCGACGATACCCCGGGCGTGGTGATCGTGAGTGCCTTCGATCCGGTCCGTCGCGAGGTCGCCCGCATGGCGCTCTCGAAGTTGATCACCGATGGCCGCATTCACCCTGGTCGCATTGAAGAAGTCGTCGCTGAAACGCAGAAGGAAATGGACGGTCATGTTCAGCGTTGGGGCGAGGCCGCCGCTCAAGAGGTGGGCGTGCATGGTCTCAACGAACGGACGATCAGTCTGCTTGGCCGTTTGCAATTGCGAAGCAGCTACAGCCAGAACGTTTTGCGGCACTCGATCGAGGTGGCGTTCCTGTCAGGGCAAATCGCCTCGGAGTTGGGGATGGATCCGGCTCTGGCGCGTCGTTGTGGGCTGTTGCACGATATCGGGAAGGCGGCCGACCACGATGCCGAAGGTGGCCACCCCAAGATCGGAGCCGATCTGCTGAAGCGATATGGCGAGGGTCCGGAGGTAGTTCATGCGGCGCTCGGTCATCACGACGATATCCGCATCGAGAATCCGTTCACCGTGATCGTGGCCACCGCCGACGCTTGCAGCGCTTCGCGGCCGGGCGCCCGACGTGAAACACTCGACCGCTACATCAAGCGGATGGAAGAGTTGGAAGCGATTGCTACCGGGTTCAACGGTGTGCAGCAGGCGTTCGCCATTCAGGCTGGCCGCGAGGTTCGCGTGATTGCGGATGCCAAGAACACGACCGACGATTCGGCCGCTAAGGTCTGCCGCGACATCGCCAAGGCGTTTGAAGAGCAGTTGACCTATCCTGGTGAAATCAAGGTTACCGTGTTGCGAGAGTCGCGAGCGACCGAATTGGCCAAGTAGAAATCGCGATTGTTGGACTCGGTGCCAAAGGTGAACAAAAACTGACGGCAGACTGTCCCTTCGCCGTCATTTGGTGTCTTAACGTTAGAAAGTACGATTCGTTGCGACTGTTACATATTGGCGACATCGTTGGTAGTCCAGGCAGGCGGATCGTGGTCCGCGCCGTGGCGGCCCTGGTGGAAGCTGAATCGCTCGATCTGGTAACAGTCAACGCCGAGAATGCCGCTGGCGGTTCCGGCCTGACGCCTTCTAACTACGACGAGCTGATCGCGGCAGGCGTCGATGGCATCACGCTTGGCGATCACATCTACCGTCGGCGAGCGATCATGCGAGTGCTCGAATCGAAGATGAATATCGTCAAACCGGCCAACTACCCGGACGAGTCGCCAGGTCGCGAGGTGGCCTACATTCAGCCGATGCGTGGTCCCG
>CAYLRE010000062.1:0-8879 GCA_964385715.1 uncultured Planctomycetaceae bacterium | reverse complement strand
AGTGGCGCTCATCAGCGTCATGGGGCGTGTCTTCATGAAGCCGGTCGATTGTCCATTCAAGGCGATCGATCGCGTGCTAGCCAAGGTGGCTGGTCGGACCAACGTGATCTTGGTCGACTTTCACGCCGAGGCAACCAGCGACATGCAATTGATGGGACGCCATCTCGACGGTCGGGTGTCGGCCGTGTTGGGCACCCACACCCATGTGCCGACCGCCGACGAGACGATCTTTCCGGGCGGCACGGCGTTTCAGTGCGATGTTGGCATGACCGGACCGTACCAGAGCATTCTGGGGCGACGGATCGATCGCGTGTTGGAAACCACGCGAACGTTCAATCCGACAACCTTCGATGTGGCCGACGCCGACGTGCGATTGAGCGGGACGATCGTCGATGTCGATGAGACAACGGGCAAGGCGACCGCTATCCGCCGACTGATGATGACCGAGGACGAAGTGCAGCAACTCGTCGACTCCCGGCCATCGATCTCCTAGCTTCGACAAGTGCCTCGTGCTAGCACACTCCTTGCTAGCAAGGAGGCAGGTCGCATCGATTCATCTTGTTGCTATGGCAGCCGTTCGCTACTCTCTGCGCCTCCTTTCTGTGAGACGCCGCCGATTCCGAACCTGGCGGATTCGTCTCGGTTAGACATTTCGTCTGCCATTGGCGATGGAAGAATCGACAACCTGTTCGCCCTAGGGCCGTTCACGCGACTTGAGATCGAGATTCCTCGGCCGATCGGCAGCGCAAACGGTACTGATCGCTTGAAACAAACTCTTCACAACCCCACGAGTGTGACTATGACGAATTCGACGCGAACCCGCTGCACGCGACTCTCGATGTGGTTGTTTGCCGCCAGCGTAATGGCAGTCGTCTCCGGCTGCCAGTTGATCACCGCTGGCATGTACGTCTTCGCGCCGAACGACATTCCGGCTGAGTTCCCCGGGCTCGAAGGCCAACGAGTTGTTGTCATCTGCAATGAGGTTGGTGTTCTTGGTTACCAAGACGCAGCGGTGCGGACCGACCTGGCCCGAGTTGTCAGCAATCGCCTGCAAAAGAATGTGAAGAAGATCGACGTCGTCAGCCAGGACGAGATAAACGATTGGGTCGACACCAACGATGTTCGTTACGCGGAACTTGGTAAGGCGATGGACGCCGACAGCGTGGTGTCGATCGAACTGGAACATTTCAACTTGTACAAAGGGCCCAGCCTTTACCAGGGACAAGCGGAAATGTCACTCGTCGTCTACGACGTGGAGACCGAGGAGACGCACGATCTCAAACCGATGGAATCGCTCTATCCGCCTCACTCTGGTATTCCGCTGGATGAATCGGAGGGACATTTTCGTCGTCGATTCGTCAACGTCTTGGGCACGCAGATTGCCCGGAAGTTTCACCCCCACGAATCAATCGAGGCATCGAAAGATCGCCTTTACCCGAGTGAGTAGCAAAGCTCACTCGATCCGCGGCAAAGTCGCCAGGGAATTCGCGAAAGAAAAACGCTACGGATTCGCCATCTAGATCTTAGGCGGGTCGCGGCGTTCCTTTTTCGGAATTGATCGCCGCTGGTCATCTCGAGGTAGCGGCCGATTGTTATTGTTGTTCGGTCGTGGGCGAGCTTCTTGCGGTGGCGGCAACGTCGCGTCCTCTGTCCACTGCCAACCCATCGGTTGTCGCAGTTCCTGTTTCGCCAGCAATGCCCACGGCGTATTGGGATGTTCTTGCACGACGCGTGTTAGGTAGAAACGAGCTCGCTCTGCTGCCTTTTCCAAAACGCTACCGGCGTTGATCTCGTCGCTGGGGCGCAGGATCCAGGTGTCGCTTCCGCGTTGCTTGAACTTCATCCCGCCTTTGGCTTTGGCGAGCATGACGTTGTAGCCGTGGGTGCGAATCTTGGCGGCCAGCACGCGTCCCATGGCCAGGTCGTAACCCGCCTGCCAACGTGGTCGTTCGATCTTGTCGCGATCCTTCTCTCCTTCTTTCAGATCGCGATAGAGCATTTCAACCTTGGGCGTCAACTTGGCGGCATTCTTTTGGGCTTCGGTCAAGGCTCTCGCCAGTTCCGCCTCACTTCGCTTAGGAAAACGAAGACGAGGACTGTCGAGCGGCTCGATCCAACTGCGTTCGGCGGCCCGCACCAGTGCCAGCTTGGCCTTGTTCTTCTTCAAGAGCCGGCGATATTCCTTGGCGCTGACATAGTCAGGACGATACCGCTGCATCACGCGTGGCTCAAAGAAGTACTTCAAGTAAGCGGAAAGGTGGGCCGTCTCGCGGCGGCTGACCCTTCGACCAGGATCCCGATTGGGATGAACGGCGAAGTAAATGCCGCCGGTAGCAACCGCTAGTCGCGTCAGTGCAAACGGTCCGTAGCCCGAGTCGAGCGGCTCTTCGCGGCGGCGATTAGCGCCAAATGCGATCTTGATGCGCTCCGGCAGCAGGCTCTCAGGGCCATGTGTCACGTTCGTCCACTGCGGCGTTTGGTCGAAATTCGGATCGGGATCGATCCATTTCACCTCGACCTGTTTGCGGCCGAAGGGAGATGGGATTCCAACGACCAGGACCGGGGCGGCCATCTTTCGGCATTGCGAGACCGCCTGGTCCAGCATTTCTGGGCCATCATCGCCCGCTTCGTCCGTGAATAGGACGAACATCACGTTCCGCGGATCGGAGCCGGTCGTGTACCCGCGAAATCTCTTGGCCAGGCGGACGACCGAGGAGAAGACATTCTCAATCCCGCTGTCGTCATTTCTAATGCTGCTGATGGCCGCCTTGATTTCGGAGAGTTCGTCGGTCGGCTTGGGAGTCAGTAGCTGAACGTCTTGACCGAACGCCGCGACGACGGTCAACAGCGGCTTGTCTTTGTGTTTCGCGAACGAGGCGTGTTTGCTTGCCTCGACCACGCCCAATTCATGATAGATGCGGTCCATGCGGCGATTGATCTCAGCCCGCTGTGCCGACAGACTGACGGAGCGGTCGAACAGCCAGACGACCATCGTCTTGCGGCGATTGAGCGAGTCGAGAATCTTTTGGGTGATTCGATCGATGGCGCCCGCGACACCGGTCGTGCCGACGCCAGCTCGTCCTTGGATGGCGATGTGCTCATGCTCCTCGAGTGCTTCGGTGACGTCGACCGGCTCGGTCAGAACGTTGGGAATGTCGGCTGCCAGAAACTCTTCGATCCTGGGCGGCGTTTCTAATTCCGAGTTGGTGGTTTCTTCCATCACGTCGGCCAGTGACTCGGCCATCGTCTCGCCAAGAACACTGTCCGCCCCGACCTCTTCGTGTTCCTCTTCCGAATAGAAGAACTCCTTGGGGACCACCTCTTCGGGCTCCTCTTCGACGACGACCGGACGCACCGTTAGAACCCGTTCTTCTTCAAGCTGGCTATCGATGCTCAATAGCTTCGACAAAAGCAGCAGCACGGCCAGATGAAACGCCAGGCTCATCAGCCAGGCCGGCGTATCGCCATCGAGCGGCGTCTCCTCATCGCCAGTATGGTACTGCCAACGTTTTCGTAAATGTTTGAAGAGACCCAAAGATTTGCCTCCGCTCGCCGGTAGGTTCCGACGTCCCTTTTTCGTTCCGACGTTGCAGTTCACCAGCGCCAGATTTATTGTGTCCGTTTGGCCGATTCGACGCAAGCAAAGCAGGTTATGCCTCGGTTTCTGCGCTACAATTGTTCGCAGCGGACAGCGCCAAGTGTCCTATGGTTAATACCCCGACATGGCCGTCAGGTTTCGCGGTTTCAGGGGCACGTAGACGAGAGTGTCGCGTCCTCCGGCGAGTGGCTGACCACGGCAAAACCGCGGAAACTGCCACACCGAGCAAGGGGCAGCAGAGGCTGGGCTCTATCGAAGAAAGGAGAAATATTGACCCCATCAGGAGCCATATCTACCATAAGAATATAGGGCTTATGAAAAGCCCGCAGGGGACATTCGCGAACACAGAAACGGAGCGCGGAAAACCTGTGCCGCGGCATCAAGCATTGGGGTACCGAACACCGGGGGCCACTGGTATGACGAATTACATGAAAAATAATCTTGCGTTCGATCCTCTGCCGGAAACGGGTTTGCAGGCGTCTCGCTTGAGTCGCTGGACGAGATTGACGCTGCTGTTGCTGCTTTTCTGTTGGACGTTACCGGCGGGCCTGTACGCCAAAGACGACGACAAGAAGGAAGAGGAGCCGCCTCCGGAACCGGAAGAGGTCGATCTGACGACGCGAGACGGACTACATCTTTACTCGACTTACTATCCGGGCACGAAAGGGAAGAAGAGCGTGCCCGTCGTCATCCTGCACGACATTAAGGAGAGTGGGGACGACTACGAGTCGCTGGCTCTCTATTTGCAGAAGAAGGGCCACGCGGTGCTGGTTCCCGATATGCGAGGTCACGGCCGTAGCACGCAGATCGACCTGGGACGCAATCGCACGGCCACGATTAAAGGCTCACGCCTCAACGACAAACAGATGAAGGCCATCGTCCGCAACGACATGGGGGCAATTCGATCGTTCCTGCTCGACGAGAACAACCAAGGCAATCTAAACGTCGAAAAACTTTGCCTGGTTGGCACGGGAGCTGGTGCGTTGGTGGCCATGAATTATGCCGCCGTCGATTGGAGCTGGCAGGACCTGGCCAACAAAAAGCAAGGCAAGGACGTCAAGGCACTGGTACTCATCTCTCCCGCCTGGGCGCATAAGAAATTGCAAGCTCGCACGTTCATCGATGATCGACGCGTGCAGGGTAAGCTTTCCATCATGATGCTTGTCGGTCGCGAAGACAAAGCGACGTACAAGAGCTCCAAGAGCATTCATAAGCTTCTGTCGCGGTACCATCCGGAGCCAGATACGGACGTACGCAAGCTGAAGTCTCTTTACCTGTTCGAGAAGGATACCGAATTACAGGGCGAGAAACTGATCAACACACCGGAGTTCAAAGCCAATCGCACGATTGCCGGCTTCATCAAAGCTCGGCTCGGATCGAAGAATATCCCCTGGCAGGATCGCACGGATCCGTGATTTGAATGGGGCTCCGGTACAAGTGAAGCCCCGATTCGTCGGCGCTAGGCCGGCGGAATGGGCTGCAAAGGCAGCAGGTACGACGGCTCGACACGTCGGTCCGGACGCTCTGGCTGAGCTGCCGGCCGATTCTCTTGAGGGCGCGGTTGCACGGCCTGTCGTCGGGAGGGCAGCTTGAGGACCACCCCGATCGGCAGTAACTCGGGGCTGGAAAGCTGCTCACGATTGAGCTCGTATATCTCGTTGGCCCGCGACTCGCTACCCAAATATCGCTGGGCGAGTTTTTCGAGCGTGTCGCCGTTGCGAACGACGTGCATTCGCTCGGACTCTTCGTGTTCCTCTTCATGATGGAAGCGATCGCTTTGCTGCACACGGGCAACGGGTGCCGGTTCGATCGGTTGGCGATTGGTCGATGTCGACAGTTCCGGAAGCGGTGGCGGAACCGGCGTCAACGTCTGTTGAAACGTCGACGGCATATTCGGCGGGGTCTTTGCCGCGGGAGCTGGGGCATGCTCTACCGGAGGAGCATAGGCGCGACGCGGCGACTCCTCGTATTGGACGGTGGGAGGTTCGTAACCGCCTGCGCCGTCAATTTCTTGGTCGTTGACTTCTGGTTCGATGGGAGCCAGACGCTCCGTCAGAGCTGGGACCGCCGGCCGAGTACGTTTAGCTGGCGAGGCAGTGACGTTCGCTGAAATGGCCGGTTCAACGAAAGGAGCTGTCTCGGCAATGTTGGCTTGTAGGTTGGTAATCGGCTCCTGGGAGCCAATCGCGACGTTGGGATTGATTGAGTTCCCGTGATGCGACGTTCTGCCAATAATTGTTCGCTGAACCGTAGGAGGAGTTTGTTCCTCAGCCGGCTTGCGGTACATCGTGGCAACGCCGATACCGACGCCCAGGACGATAATGACTAATAGTGGTCTGCCCATGTTGCACTTCGCTTTCTTCTCAAACCGCTGAGGTACCTCGTACCGTTCATTCGCTCGAATGAACGAGAGGCTAGCTGGTCGTTTGTTCCTAGGACGATTTCCTTGGCAAACGATAACGCGATCGTTCTACCACCGACCGTGTCCTGCAGAATTATTCAGCGCGAATGTGCGCTGGCCAAGTGATTCAGTAGCAGAACCTGCAACTCTCGTCGCCTAGCGATTCGTTTTTGTCGACTTGCACGATTGGCCCGCAGGCTCTCATGAACCGAGCTCGCGGATGATGCGCGTGTGGCAAACTTTGCCGCCGAACAAATGTGGTGCGCGTTAGGTAAACCTTGCGGGTGTTTGAAGAAGAGACGCGTTGTCGCGTCGGAATACAAGATCACCACGACAGTGTGTGCACCAGAATGGCAGCGCATAAAAAAGGAGTGACGCCGTGGGACGTCACTCCTTAGGGTATCGTGTTTACCAGGCCCGGTATTGCAGCTTAGGTCGCAGCTGCTCGGCGATGTCTAGGTCGCAGCCGCTCCGGCGGGCTGGGCCTCTCCAACGAGATCGTCTGGCACTGCCAAGCCCGACTTGCTGAGCCATAGCAGCACCGGCGAAGCAACGAAGATCGAACTGTAGGTACCGACCAACACGCCAGTCACCAACGCAAAGGCAAACCCGTGAATTCCGGAGCCGCCCATGGCGTATAGGATGGCCACCACGATCAACGTGGTCAGCGAGGTCAGCACCGTACGGGCGAGTGTTTGATTAACACTCTTGTTGATCATGGCCGCACTCAGGTCGGGGCTTTTGCCTCGGACTTCACGAATGCGGTCGAACACAACGATCGTATCGTTGAGCGAGTAACCGATGATCGTGAGGAAGGCAGCCATGATTTCCAGACTGATCTTGAAGTGGTCGATCAACAGGACGTTGTGGAAGAATGAGATCTGGAACAGATAACCGCTGAGGGCCAGCATTCCGAGCGTGATCAGAACGTCGTGAACGAGGGCCACCACGGCGGCCAGACCATAAATGACTCGCTGGAATCGAATCCAAATGTAACCGACGATAAACACCAGGCTGGCGAGCAATGCTCCCCAAGCTTGTGCTTGTTGGTTACCGGCAACGAGTCCACCCATGGCATTGGCCGAGGGGAAGACCGGTTGGCCTTCCATCTTGGCGGCTACCGCATCGAGCAGAGCGGTCGTTTCATCGAAGTCCATGCCACTTCGCAGCTGCCAGGTGGTCTTGGCGTGCCGTTGACCTTCTTCCACTTCGGTATTCACGACCTGGAAGTCTTGGACACCGGTGGTCTCTCGCATCACTTCTTCGATGTAGCTCTGCAGCGTCTGCTGATTAACGGCAATATCGAAGGTCATCTCGACCTCGGTACCGTTAGCAAAACGTTGCGGTCGGGATTCCTCCGGAGGATCGAATCGCTTTTGGAGCTCCTCGACAGCCGCGTCTTCCGATTCCGTTGTTTCTGTGGCGGCGTCCGTCTCCGTTGTCGATTCCTCGGTAGTCGACTCCTCACTGGTGGCGGCTTCGCCGTCACCTTCGGCCGACTCTTCTGCCGGCTGAGCCAGGACAGGCGTCTTGGTCAAGGCGGCGATCGACTTGGGTGCCTGCGGGCCCTGGAGCGAGTCGTCACCTTGCGGTGTCACCTGCGAAGTCTCCTCGGTGTTGGGAGCGGCAGGCTCCGTGTCGGCCGGGGCAGCGGGCGTTTCGGCTTCGATCTTCGACATTGAAGTCTTGTTGTACGAAAGACGATTGCTCTTCAAGCGACCGGCGAAGGCCTTCGTAGCGGAAGCCCGAACCATGTCGACATCGTCGACCGAAGTCGAGATGCGAATCAGATTCTCGCCCGTCTCGGTGTCGATGGTGACTTCCGTGTTTTGCTCGGTCAGCTTCAAGCCATTGAGGTACTTGGTCTTCGCTTCATCAAGCTTCTTCTGAGCGTCTTCCTGGGAGACCGATCCGGAGAGCGTGACTTGATACTTGTCGTTGCCAGCGGAGAGCTTCACGGCATCGGTGCCGTAGGCCAGCTGGCCGATTCCAAGCACCGAGTCGAGGTTCGACCTGGCATTCAGATCGAAGGTAGTCTGCGGACCCTTGCCGTCTTCTGACTTCGCTGCGTAGTCGTCGATGGTCAGTCCCTCGGGAAGGAGGCCTTCGGCGATGACCAGCGAGGCTTCCTGGAGCTTTGCTTCCAGGTCGGCTTCGTCTCCTTCTTTGGCATCGATGGAGACCACCGTGACTTCGGAACCGCCGGTGAAATCGAGGGCCAACATGTCCATGCCACGATCGAAGGTGGCAAACAGACCCAGGCCAATCAACAGTATGGAGCAGCAGGCTGCCAGCTTTCGCTTGCCGAGGAAGTCGAAGTTCGTTTGGCCGAACAGTCGCATCATGTTCAGCTGGGTGATCCAACCACGCTTCTCGGCCACGTCGAAGATGACGCGGGAGCAGAAGATGGCGGTAAACATACTCATCGCAATACCGAGAATGAGCGTCGTTGCGAAGCCCTTGATCTGCTCGCTACCGATGGCGAACAGCACGATACCGGTAATCAACGTGGTGACGTTGGCATCCACGATCGTGCGCGTGGCTCGATCGAAACCATTGCGAATGGCCATTCGCAGGGCAGCCCCGCGATTCAGCTCTTCGCGAATACGTTCAAAAATAAGCACGTTGGCGTCGACCGCCATACCGACGGTGAGCACCAGACCGGCCAACCCTGGCAGCGAGAACGCCGCCTTGAAGAGCATCATAATGGCCAACACGAGCAGCAGGTTCAGCGTTAGAGCGAAGGCCGCCACGAGGCCGCTAAAGCGATAGTAAAGCGGCATGAAGATCATCACCGCGATGAAGGAGATCGTGATCGCCTTCTTACCCATCGCAATTGTTTGGGCACCCAGGAGCGCGCTCTGGGCTTGTTCACGAATG
>CAYLRE010000061.1:0-19470 GCA_964385715.1 uncultured Planctomycetaceae bacterium | reverse complement strand
ACGAGCGCGTACGTTGAGCGAACGAGACGAAGCGGAAACAAGCGTCTGCGAAGCAGTCGTCATGAGCGACTCAGGTAACTATCCATAAATTCCATGTTCCACAAAGGAGCATGCTGCACTTCCTGTGCCCTGAACCATCAACGTCGCCAGGTGACAAATCTACCGGCGGCTACTCAATCGTAACGTTCGCCGATTGACCTGGCTTAAGTAGCCAACGCCCATTTTCCTTGCGGTTGTCGACCTCGGCCGAGATCTTGAACTCGCTCGTGCCAGTCGTTTCCGAGCTCGCGAACACGATCTTACCCTTAAAGGTTTCGACGCGTCCGCCGTCCATGGTTACCTTGACAGTGATGGGGCGATCGATAACCGCGGCCCTTGCCCAATCGGCTTCCTTGAGAAACCCTTGAATCTGAAGTCGATTCATACGCACGACCCGAAGGACGGGCTCGCCGGCCTCGACCCACTCTCCGCGGTTGCGATGCACTTCAAAAACTTCGCCGTCGATCGGCGAGGTCACTTGTCGGCGAGTGACTTGTTTGCGTGCCGCTTTCCACTCGGCGTATGCAGTACGAACATCGTGCTCCAAGAGTTGTTGCTCCACAATCGCTTGCTCAATCTGCAGTTCGGCCCGCTTTGCCTCCAGTTCTTTCGTCCGCATTTCAGAATCGGATATCGAACCGGGCGTTCGTCGATTGGCCGCTTTAGCACGTTCGAGTTCTGCATCGGCAACATCGGATGCCGCTTTTGCGTAGCGGACATTGATATCGTTCTCCGCACTCTCTTTGGCCTTGTCGTGCGTAATCTCCGCCAACTCATCAGCGATACGTGCACGATCATCATCGACCTTGCCCAAGACGTGGCCTTCTTCAACCTGCTGCCCCGGCTTGGCTGGAAGTTCGGTCAGAACGCCCGCTTCACGAGCCGGCACCTCGACATCATCAATGGCGGAGACCAGGAACTTCTCGTCCTCTTGACTGAAAGCTGGCGGACATCCAACGACACCCCAAAAAGTCGCAGTCGTCAGAATGGCAATCGTAAGGAATCGAACCTGCATGACTTGGTACTCCCACCGTATCGGTTGGCCGCAAGTGGCCCTTGGTTGCCGGATACTCTGTGACGGAACGATCGCGTCACCGTGTTATGTGCCCTATCCGGCGCTATGTAAGTATTGTTTGCGATTCTAGCCCGCGATGCAAAGGCCGGCCCACAACGAGCACTTTAATCATTACAATCTGAACAGAATCTTCGAATTCACGAAAGCAATTACGTCGTGAAACCAGACATAGCCAAGGCTACGCCTTCCACAGTGGATCTTGGCGGTCACGGTAGCCCCTGGCCGGAGTTCAACATTCTCCAGCTGGGAACGATCCGGGGACACCCGGATCAGGACCGTGTTCCCTTCTTGTCCGCGTACTTCCGCAGCCGATTGAATGCGGACCACCTTGCCTTCTCGGCTCTCGCCTGGATCGGTCGCCATAATGTACTCGACAGCCAGCGGCTCGCCTTCTTTTCGGGCCTGTGCCGCTGCGCGGGCGATGTGTCCCATGCGATCTTCGCGCATCTGGAGTTCAAGTTCCCAAGGACCTGCAGGGTCGGCAACCGTCATCAGCAGTTGCCCCTTATCGACTGGCCGCCGCATGAGGCGATTGCTCACGTCCCAGGTAATCACCTGTCCGGCGATGGGACTCTTGAGCGTGAGCTGATCTCTCTTGGTCTCCAGTAATTCGATTTGACCGCTGAGGCTGTCGAACGTTCCTTGTAACTCCTTCAACTGACTCGCCAACCGGTCGCGTTCATCCGCGGGCAGGCGAGGATCGTTTCGAGCGCGACGCATCGCGGCGATCTGCTCTTCGGTCGCCAGTCGGCGCCCTGTGAGATCCGTAATCTGCACCTCGAGATCGCGACTGCGAAGCTGAACCAGCGGCATCCCTTCTGCCACGAGCTCACCATGCTTGGCGAACACGTCCGTCACCAGCCCTGGCTCTTGCACAAACAGATCTCGACGAATCGAAGGCTCTAGGGTCCCGCGAGCTTCCAATTGGAAGTCGGCCGGAATAACGAACAGAGAGGCAACGGCTAACACCACTGCGACGAGCACGGAGAGCGTCTTGGGCACGCTCCGTGCCGATGTCACCGCACGCGACCGCCCCATCTTGCGCAAGAGCGGCATCAACGGACCGTGATGATCCAATGCATTCCCGAGCGCCGTCGCTGAATGTTGCCTCACTAACTCTGCCCGATGAAGCAGTCCTTCATGGAACCGGGCTTCATCGAAACGTTCGATAACAAGTGCGCCCAACACGTCCTTAGGTTTTGCCTTTGCGGCGTCTTTGCCTTCGTCACCGTCGGCATCTAAGGGCCGAACCAGCGGGAGAATTCCGATTGCCTTGGCGTGGGAGATATCGACGTGCGAGTCAATTGCCTCTTCCACTTGGGGCGAAAGGCGTCGCGAGTCACCAGTGAACCAAACCGGTTCGCCTGTGGCTACAACGCGCTGGGCAAGTTTCGTCAACGAAGTGATGACGTTGGAACGTTTGTCGGGCGTATCCTGATTACTGACCGCGGTAATTCGACAACGCCTGCCCTGGCAGGTCGCCAAGCTCAGGCGATCACACTCGATCAGACGACGCCCTTCGTTGGCAATCGTAAATGCAGCTCGCCGAGGATCAAGGCTTCGATGCACGGTCTGCGTGAATTGATTCAATTGCCCCCACAAAATCTGGCGATCTTCGAATTGCCTTAAACGACGTGACTTAAGAAAGTCAGTCGCGATCTCACTCATTTGGAGCAGAAAACGAAGATAGCCGCGTTGCGTTACCGGCCCTGCTCCCGGACGTTGAAAGATCTCCAAGACGGCGGTGGGCTGATCGCCCCCGAGCGGAGCCAAAATCAACAGGTAGTCGGTCGGGTTTGCCGCCTCTGCATCGCCCGTTGATCCGCTGTGCGGTGCAACGAGGGTTCCATGTGGTTGGTCGAGCGACCGCCGAAGGAGGCGACCATGGCGGGCCTGGTTCTGGCTGACGAGTTGAGCATCGCTGACGCCAGGCTCTTCGACGAGCCCGGTTTGTCGGTAGTTGACCTGGAATTCGAGGGAGAGCACGCCGTCATCGCGAAGTGTCCAAAGAGCGCCTCCGACGGCAGCCAGGGCCGATACGGTTCGACCGACAAGTACTTCGTAAAATTCTTCCGCAGCGACATCGGTCTTCGAAAGCTGCGCCACCTCAGCGACCAACGCTCGAATCTCTTGTCGAGCACCGGCGATGGCGGCATTCTCAGCGTCTGGCGACGCTTGTTGCGTCGCCTCAGCGCCACCAGTGACTCCGGAGGTGCGGTCGGTCGTGTTGCCAGCTTCTGCGGTACTCAAAGAATCGATCTCATTTGGGACGCTCGATCAGCAGCGTAACTGCGGGAAAAATAGGGTCGAAGTGTAGGTTGTCGACGGTCATTCTCCAATGCGTATCTTGGCTGGCCGGAGCGTGTAGACTTCTGAACGGGACAGGATGAAGCGACTGTGCCTCCTACGCCCCCGCTAGCTCCGCTAGCAATCGCCCCCCAACTATGCGAGATTGGGGCAACTACACGAGAATGGGCCCCATCGCCAATGGCAACCAGCCACCGCCTTGGGCGGCAACATATTGGCAGCGGTGACCATCAGAAAACGCCCCACAGAATCCCCGCGAACGAATTCCGACAAGGAGCCGACAACTTGGAAAGTTTCGCTGATCGACTAGCTGGTAACGTCATCCGCTGTGGAAATCCCGTACTCGTTGGGCTCGACCCTCGTTTCGAGCAATTACCCCAAGGATTGCAGCAAGGCTATGACGCCACCGATAACGTTCAGAAAGCCGCCGCCTACGCGGAATTCTGCCGCGGCGTGATCGACGTGGTCGCCTCGCTGGTACCAGCGGTCAAGCCGCAGGCTGCCTTTTTTGAACAACTCGGTCCTGCCGGCATGGTCGCCTTGGGAGAAGTGGTCGCCTACGCCAGCGAACGCGAGCTGCTCGTTATCATGGACGGCAAACGGAACGATATTGGCTCCACGGCAACCGCATATGCCCAGGGCTTTCTCGGTTCGCAGGGCCAGAGTGCCTGGGGGGCCGATGCATTGACCGTGAGCCCCTACCTGGGAGACGACAGCCTCACGCCCTTCGTCGACGTTGCAGTGGAACGTTCTGCCGGCGTGTTCGTCCTTGTGAAGACTTCCAATCCTGGCGGCGGCATGTTCCAGGACCTAGCGGCCGACGGTAGCTGCCTCTATCAGCACGTGGCGGAGTACGTCGAGAAACTTGCCCAGGACACCGCTGGCGAGTGCGGCTACGGTGCGGTCGGCGCCGTGGCGGGAGCGACCTACCCCGAACAGCTGGGAGAACTTCGAGCCGCGATGCCGCATACCTGGTTCTTGGTTCCGGGTTTTGGTGCGCAAGGCGGTTCCGCTGCCGACGTCGCCGCGGCGATGGATGATCGCGGACTGGGTGGAATCGTGAACAACTCTCGCGGCATCATCTTCGCGCATGCCAAGGAACCGTATCGCGAGCGTTTCGGTGACGAACGCTGGCAGGAGGCGGTCGAGGCTGCCACGCGCGACATGATCGACGCACTGCGGAGTGAAACGCCGGCGGGACGGCTGGCAGTCCACTAGCCCTGGGTAGCCCTCGCATGTCCAGCACGAATGATCCGCAGAACGACGGCAGCGATGATGGCTTGGCCGATGGCGGATCCTCGGCGCCCCAATCTGCAAACCGGGGATACCGAAAGCTGATTGTCGTCACGGCATTGCTTGCGATAGCCGGCACCGCTTGGTGGTTCTCCGGAGGCGACATCGGCCGTGCGATCAATAATCTGGCAGAACGTGAAGCCGAGATCTTGGCATTCCAGCAGCAGCGACCTTGGGTCGTGATCCTAATCGCCTACACGGCGTACACGCTGGTCACCGGAATTTCCTTGCCAGGGGCCGCTCCGATGACTCTTTGCTATGGCTGGTTCTTCGCCAGGGCTTACGAGAGTCAGCTACATGGCCTGCTCGTGGCACTGGTCGTCATCAGCTTTGCCTCGACTTCCGGTGCGACCTTGGCCTTCTTGTTGAGTCGCTATCTCTTTCGAGACACGTTGCAACGGCGGTTCGGCGAACAGCTAATAAAGTTCAACGCGGCGCTTGAACAGGAAGGGGTGTTTTACCTGTTCTCGCTCCGATTGATCCCTGTGGTGCCTTTCTGGGTAATCAATCTCGTCATGGGGCTAACGCCGATGCGTGCGGCAACGTTTTGGTGGGTCAGCCAAGTCGGCATGCTGCCAGGCACGATCGTCTACGTTTACGCCGGCACAGAGCTAACGGGGCTTAACCAGCTCTTTCAGGAAGATGGATTCCAGGTGCCGTGGGGACTACTCTGGGCGTTCGCCCTGTTGGGCACGTTTCCTCTGATCGTGAAGAAGCTAATGAACCGCTTCCGTTCGACGACAGAAAAGAACGGCGCCGACGCCTCGTAGGAGGGCGAATACCGAATCTTCGATCGGCGCGCACCTTTAGCCTGAACAAAATAAACGCTTTCAGACGACTCGGAACCAAGGCGTTCTTAGCCTTCGTCGTCGGCCTTCAGCCAA
Source organism: uncultured Planctomycetaceae bacterium (assembly GCA_964385715.1). Taxonomy (GTDB): domain Bacteria; phylum Planctomycetota; class Planctomycetia; order Pirellulales; family UBA7805; genus MB-PLM-2. Next base: position 13,872 of record CAYLRE010000061.1, on the reverse strand, counting down.
GGCGTGAGCGTCGGCGAGTAGTCGCACAGTTCGTCGGCGCTGAAGTACAGTTCCGTTTCACGGGCAGCCGCTTCCGGTCCGTCCGAGGCGTGAACCAGGTTCATTTGCCGGCTGGCGCTGTAATCGCCGCGGATCGTTCCCGCATCTGCTTTGAGACCGCTCGTGGCACCCAGCATGTCACGAACGACGCGAATCACTTCGAGTCCTTCGATCACGGCCGCCACCACGGGAGCTCCGGTGATGAACGCTTCGAGGCCCGGATAAAACGGCTTCTCAACGTGTTCCGCGTAATGCTGCTTGGCCAGCTCCGGAGTAACCCGCATCATCTTCATGGCGATGATGTTGAGGCCCTTTTCTTCAAAACGAGAAATGATGCGTCCCATCAGTCGACGCTGGACGCAATCCGGTTTGAGCAAAATGAGCGTTCGCTCCATGACTTATCCTCTCCCACGTTCGGTAATCTTGGACGTTTCCGCTCCTCATTCAAGCGGGAGGCGGATTCTAGCGAAACGCGAGAAAAGCCACAACGGGGCGATCTCCGAGAGGGATCACCACTTCGTGTTGATCTATTGCGATCGCTGTGGCCGAGTAATCGGCAAACCCGGCCCGTAGACACCGTCAAAACCTGGTCGTGACGAGGTTGGCCGCCCTAAAGGAATCTGCTCGGCGGGGGCCGGCCGTCGGTACGGGGCAACACGGCTGGGACCGAAGGGCATCGGCCCCTGCTGACGAGAATCGTATCGGTATTGGTGAGTCGGCAAGTACTCGGCTGCCGGTCCGTAATAGGGCGGCAAGGGAACGGGATCAAAAAGATACTGGTCGTGATGCCGCAAACGGTACTGGTACTTCGCTGGCAGGCGAGAGTGATATCCACGCCCCTGGTGCATCCCATGGTGCCGTAAGAACCGCTCCCAAGGTCCGGCCTCGACGGTCGCCGCTCCTAGGATCGCAAAACCAACAAACGCAACAACGGCGGTTAGCAGCGACGACTTCATGACTTGCTTCCTCATCTCGACTCTTCTCTTGTCCTCTCCGCCAATTCTGTCCCTGGCGGCCAAACCTCACCGGTACGCAGCGGGGTCCGTGCGTAGACGTGATCGTTAGTACGAACACTCATATTGGTTTTCGAGCGCAGAACCATTCAGGATTGATAGCGAGCAGCCAAAACCGCACGAGCAACTAAGTACCTAGGGCAAACGGGAAGCCTGTACGGGTTGCGACGACCGCCAAAGCTCGTTTACTGGCCGCTAGCAGTTGCACTCAATTTGATCGTTCACGCGAGTCTTGTGCGCGAAACAAGCTGCTACGGGGTTCAGGCCCAGGCAACCTTGCGACCTTGGTAAACTTTGCCGGCTGTTCCAGCGAAAGCACCAAAAACGGGTCGTAAGGGATTTGAGCACCGCTCGGAATGTGCCGATAAATCGTATAGCCCGGTCTACCCTACCTCCGCGCTCCCAGCGTGCACAGTGGCCGCAGCGTCCCGCCCCTCCTCCCCAAAGAACCCGATATCTGTGGCTCCTTTTATCTGGGGCTCCTCCCGCCATGCCCACCTCGCCGTTGCTTCTGTGCGCCACTGCTTACGAACAACTGCCCCTGCGTTCTCATCGCGTGCTGACAGCTCCTGGCTTGCTGATCCTCATGATCCTAGCCAGCATCAACATCGCCACGAGTGCGGAAGCACAGTGGCTACGCAATTGGAATCCACAGCCCACGGCAGCTCCTGCCTACCATCAGCCGCGTCATACGCCCCCCCCCACGGTCTCCTACGGCGGCTATGGCCCGCCGGCCCAATCACTTGGCCGACCTGGCGAGGTTGCCTGGTCGACTCGCGTCCCGGATCGGTCCTGGTCGCCGCATGCTCATGCTCCCTATCAACCGCTGGGCACGACGCATGCCGTTTCGCATGTCGCGGCAGCGGCTGGAACGAGTCGAATATCACTTACGTCACAGCGACCGCCAGAGGTGTACGAGGTCGAGGGCTATGCTGAAGAGTCCAGTGGCTGGGCCTGGCAGATCGTGCCGGACGGCCTCATCTATCGCAACTATCTGGCCGGGGTCAAAGAACCTCGCATGGGCGCGGTGTTCAACAGCGAGTCGAACGACGGCGTGAAATGGGATCTATCGATCGGTGGTCGCTTCGGCGTTTTTCGCTACGGAACGCACGATGCCGTTCGTCCGGAGGGCTGGCAACTAGACGTGGAGGCCGCAGCGCAACCTCGCCTCGATCCCGAAGAGAACATGGATCTGGAAGCAACCGACTATCGTTTCGGCATTCCATTGACCTATGGCTGCGGTCGTTACCGAATGAAGATTGCCTACTTCCACCTCAGCTCTCACCTCGGCGATGAGTATGCACTGCGCAATGGGCTTTCGGGACGGCTCAACTATTCACGCGATGCAATCCTCTGGGGACACTCCTACGAAATCAACGACGATCTAACCGCATATGGAGAAATTGGCTGGGGCTTCAAGACCGATGTGAACGAGCCATGGGACCTACAATTCGGTCTCGACTACAGCCCGCAGTGCGCCTGTGGTTTTCGAGGTTCCCCCTTCTTTGCGGTCAACGCCCACCTGCGAGAGGAAGTCGACTTCGGCGGCAATTTTGTTATTCAAGCAGGGTGGCAGTGGCGCAGTCCTCGCGACGAGCACCTGATGCGAGTCGGATTCCAATACTACAACGGCAAGCACGAACGATACGAATTCTTCGATACCAGCGAGCAAAAACTGGGCTTCGGAATCTGGTACGACTTCTAGGCAACTCTGCCATCCCCTTGCTTTGATAGGCAAGGCTCGCCGGCCTGGACTGGCCGCCCCGCAGGCCGTCTGCGTTGCCGGAATCGGCGTTGAACGACAGCCGATTCCCATTCGCAAAGTGTCCATTTCCTGCGGGGAAATTGGCCTTCGGAACCGGCCTCACCCGCGTGAGGGGGCTGGCATCTGGCATACTGCGCATAATTTGTCGGTTATAGCGGCATCACGGGCCCCTAAGGCGTACCAGAAACGCCGGAAATACCGGCTATTTCGTTGGCACCTGGAGCAAGCACGGGTATCATGGAAGGACTCCCGCCTGACAGAGAAAAGGTCACCAAATTCGCGTTCTCACAGGAAGCTCCATGATTCAAAAGATTGGCCGCGCTGCACGTCGAGACAAACTCGATCGCCCAAGTTCTCTTGCATTTGAATCTCTCGAACCGCGAAACTTGCTCGCCGCGAATACTCCGTCGTTTCTGACGATCGGAGATCAGGACGTTGCATTTGGCGCGCCGCTCCATATCGGCATCAACGGCGACCACGGTCTGGGCGAAAACATTACGTATACCGTCGAATCGAGCAGTGCTAATCTGCACGCGGAGATTCTCAGCGGAAATCGAAGCTGGCGATTGGATGTGCAAGATCATGGGACCATGATCTTCGAGTTCTTCGAGCAGCGTGCACCCCGCACCACCGCGCAGTTTGCGGAACTGATCGAAGGCGACTTCTACGACAACAAAGAGTTCATCCGCATCGTCGAGAACTTCGTTATTCAGGCGACGGGAGCCGTATCGCCACTCGAAGATTTTAATGACGAGTTCCATCTTGATCTGAGCCACAATCAGATCGGTACTTTGTCGATGGCCAAGGCCGCCGAGGACGACAACAACGCCGAATTCTTCGTTACGCTCAACAAGCCACGTCACCTGGATTCCCATCACTCGGTGTTTGGACTTCTCACTGACGGTTTGGATGCGCTTCAATCCATTGGCAACGCTCCCACGGATCCCGACTCTCCCGGCGGTTCGCGACCGGCCAATCCAGTTGTCATCACAAACTCCGAATTATTTACGGACAATGAGAATGGGACGCTGATGCTAAAGGCATTGGTCGACCCGGACGGCAATGACCAAGGACTCGGTATTCTTGCCCTACAAGATCCCATCGAAGTAACGGTCACCGCCACCGATGAGTCGGGCAACTCATTCTCGGAAACGTTTGAAGTAACAATCACCGATGACACCAGCAACGCTCGTCCGTGGCAGGAGGAGATTCCGCTGTTTTCGGTACTGGCAGGCGAAACCAGCAGCGTTGACATCAACTTCTTCGACCCTGAAGGGGACGACGTAGTGGTTTACGTGCCGGAATTTACCCCTGGTGTCCAGGGGGACGTCGTCAGCGAAACGTTACAGTTATCTGGCCAGACCGGTTCGACCACCGTGACCTTTACGCCCCAGCCTGGATTCGTTGGACGCGGTGCGTTCTCAGCGTATGTCTACGATCCATTGCGGATACCAAGTGGTTTCACCGACTACAGCTCATTTGATTCACAGCTGGTCTATTTTGACATCGATCCGCCGACGCCCACGAGCGTCGATTTGCTCGCCTCATCGGACAGTGGGGCAAGCAACACCGACAATGACACCGATCTGGAATCGCTTACTTTTCGCGTTGATGGCGTGACCCATGGCCTCACGGTGAAGGTGCTCGCCGACGGCGTCGAAGTCGGCCAAACCGTTGTAGGCGAAGGTGAAACGAGCGTCGACGTCACCGTCGCCAGCTATTTACTCGCGCACGGCGCCAACTCGATTACTGCGGTGCAATATGGTGAAGGCACCAACTTTGAACTCGGAAACGTTACGCCAGCGACGAAGACAAGCGACCCGACCGCTGCGCTAACGGTTACCTTGGATCGATCCCAGCACGGCATCCAGCCTGCAATTCCGACGTCCGCGATTGTAACCGTCCCGTTCGTCTACAACGCCAGCCACTACAGCGAAGACGGTACAGCTAACGTATACTCGCTCGACGCGGCCCCGACCGGCATGTCCATCGATGCCAAGACCGGTGAAATCACCTGGACGCCGACTTCAGATCAACTAGGCAATAACACGGTAACCATCAAGGCCACGCACGCGGGCGGTGAAGACACCATCAGTGCAACCGTGGTCGTCGACTTGCCCGCACCGACTGGCGTTGACCTGCTAGACGACTTTGACACCGGCCGCTTCAACTCAGATGACGTCACTAATCTTACCAACCTCTCGTTCTTAGTCTCGGGAGTCCTGCCGGGTGCTACCGTTGAGATATTCGACGGCGATTCACCAACGGCGATTGGTTCGGCCGTCGTTGGTGACGGCGAGTCCACCGTCGTGGTCGCGATGAACGAAGGCATCGAACTCACCGACGGCGTGCATTCAATCACCGCGAAGCAAACGATCAACCCAACCAGTGCAGCTTCTACCGCGCTTGATGTCACGATCGACACGACACTCGGCGAGTTGGTGCTGGACCAGCCGCAGAAGACAGTGGCGGAAAATCTGTTCGTCACATTCGCCGCTGATTTCGATGCCAGTACGGAAACCGACATTCGGTTCACACTGGTCGATCCCGTCCCGGGGATGACGTTGCCCAAATCTGACTTGGGCGCGGTCCACTACCAACCTCGCGCGGATCAGATCGGAGACGTGCCTTTCACGATTCGGCTCACTGACCTGGCGGGCAACACGAAGGAAGTCAGTGGCTCCATAGAAGTTGTTCCGGCCGCTCCCACGGACGTGAACATTGCACCGGAGTCGGATTCGGGCGCCAGCAATTCAGACAACTTCACGAACATCACAACACCCAGCTTCGTCGTATCGGGCGTCGTACCGAACGCATTGGTTCGCGTCTACGTTGACGACGTTGAAGTCGCGTCGGTCACCGCTCCCGATGGCCCTCCGGGAGACCGACTGGACGTAACCGTCCCCTACAATGCTGTCGGCGGACCGCTGGCGGAAGGCATCTACACCATCAGGGCCACTCAAGAGCTCAACACCCCCAGCCCTAAGTCGGCCGGGACAACCATCGGTGTCGATCTCACAGAGCCGGTGGACACCACGGGAATAGCTCCCTCCGAAGTTACCGTCGGAGAACAATTCTATTTCGATCTAGGCCATCCTCAAGAAGGCACACTTCGCTTCAGCTACGAGGAAGTCGATTTCCCTGAGGGCATGACGATTGACACGGTTACGGGGGAGATCCGTTGGACCCCGGCTCCCGGTCAAAGCGGCACAGTCATCTACGGCTTCAACGCCGTTGACGCTGCAGGCAACGCTCATTACGTCTCGTACCTCGTGCGAGTACTCCCGCAAGCCCCGACAGAAATCAAGTTACTTGCGGACGACGATACCGGCGCAAGCGACTCCGACGACCTAACCAACAAGACCATGCCAAGGTTCCTGGTATCGGGGGTCGAGTCTGGCGCGATTGTGCGTCTATTCGTGGGAGACACCAACTTTGGTGTCGACGTCGTTCCAGATGACCAAACGAGCGTCATCATTGAGACCCAGCTGGAAGACTTTTTTGTCGAGGGCCTCAATACCATCCGCGGCGCGCAGATGTCCAACTCACAAGTCAGTGAGTTCACCAACTATGAATTCTCGCTAGACACCACAGCTCCCGCTGCCAATACGGGAACCGCTCCGAACTCCGCAACCGCTGGTGTTCTGTACGAATTCGATCCCGGCAATACAGAAGAAGGTGACCCTGGCTTCAGCTACGCCTTGAAAGATGCTCCTGCCGGCATGACCATCAACGCTGACACAGGAAAGGTAAGCTGGACACCAACAAACGGTCAGGCGGGCAGCCAGTCGTTCAAGATCGTAGCAATCGACGATGCCGGAAACGAAACCGACAACGAATACTCCGTGGACGTTATCCCCGACGCGCCTGATGGAGTTGATCTTCTCGCTGCCTACGACAGCGGATTCAGCAACTCAGATAACCTCACGAATCTGACGACCCTCCGCTTCCTGGTCTCCGGCGTCATCGAGGGGGCCACCGTCAGGCTGTTTTCCGGAAATGCTGAAGTTGGCTCAGCAGTTGTTGCCTCTGGGCAGACGACGGTAGAAGTGGAAGCGACTGGCCTTGTCGAAGGTGCCCAAACCATCACGGCGAAACAAAGCAACGCCCCGACAGCCGCGTCGTCTCCCGGATTGCAGATCGAAATCGACCTGACGGCTCCCGCTGCGTTCAGTGTTCCGCTTCCGGTTCAGGCGATCGCAGGTGTGGAGTACCAGTACAACCCCGCGAACCCCGAAGAGGGGAACACTGGCTTCAGCTATTCGCTCGACAATCCTCCGGCTGGAATGACTATCGATCCCGCAACCGGCGAGGTCAGCTGGACTCCGGCGCTTGGCCAGGTCGGCAATCAAACGGTCACCGTGATCGCCACGGATGCAGCCGGCAACGAAACGTCCACCTCGGCGACCGTTAGCGTCGCCCTGCCGACCGGGGCTCCCGCTAGCGTCGATTTGTTGGCCGACGACGACCATGGCTCCAGCAATACCGATAACGTCACGAATGTCACGACGCCTAGGTTCCGCGTCCAAGCCGTATCGCCCGGCGCGACCGTCAAGCTGTTCGCCAATGGCAATTTGATCGGTGAGAAAGTCGTGCCGGTTGACCAAGTGTTTGTCATCATTACTCCTGATGCACCACTTCCCGAAGGCGATTATCAAATCACCGCGACACAAACCAGTGTCACAGAAAGTGATCCGTCAGACGCTTTGACGATCGACATCGACACGACGGCGCCCGGCCCCATTACGCCAAACCTACCTACTAGCGTCACAGCCGGCACGCCTTACATCTACGACGCTCAACACGACGAGGAAGGCGTCAATGGCTTCAAGTACTCGCTGGGCGATGCGCCAGCGGGCATGACGATCGACGCCGACACAGGCGTCATTTCTTGGACGCCGACCAATGACCAAGCAGGCATCCACGACATCACCGTGATCGGACGTGATCTGGCTGGCAACGGAAACTCCGTCCGCGAGACGGAAGTCGAGGTCATCCCCGCCGCCCCGACCGGCATCGATCTATTGCCGGAATCGGACAGCGGAGCGAGCGACTCGGACAACATCACGAACCTGACGACTCTCAGCTTCCTGGTCTCCGGAGTCACCTCAGGAGCCACAGTCACGATCTTCGCGGGTGACACGGCCGTCGGTAGTGCCGTCGTCGAGAATGGCCAGACAACCGTCGTCGTGACGACAGACAATCCGACCGCGATCGCCGAAGGGGCCAACTCCTTCACTGCGACACAGACGGTGAATCCAACCAGCGAAGCATCCGACGCTCTCGTTGTAACCGTCGACACAGTCGCCCCAGAGGCAATCACGCCCGAGATACCCACCAGCATTATCGCCGGCAACCTGTTTAGCTACGATGCTGACAACGTGGAAGAGGGCGATACCGGTTTCAGCTACTCGCTCGATAACCCGCCCGCTGGCATGACGATCAACGCCGCCACAGGTGAGGTCAGCTGGACTCCCTCTAACGATCAGATCGGCAACCAGACGGTAACGATAGCTGCAACCGACATCGCTGGTAACGAAACGACGATCAGCGCTGTCGTCGAAGTGGCTCCCGCCGCTCCTACCGATATCGATCTGCTGCCTGGCTCGGACTCCGGCATCAGCGATTCGGACAATTTAACGAACTTGACGACACTCGACTTCCTGGTTTCGGGAGTCGTGCCGGGTGCTACCGTTACACTCTACTCCGGGGTTACGGAAATTGGCTCGGCCGTTGTCGCTGGCGGCGAATCGACCGTGGTCGTTACCACCAACAACCCCGCAGGCCTCACCGAAGGCGTCAACTCGATTACCGCCACCCAGACGGTGAACCCAACAAGTGCGGCTTCGGCGGCGCTGAACGTAACCATTGATACGGTCTCACCGATCGCTGGAGTGCCCAGCACCGCTCTCGACGCGATCGCGGGACTCCCCTTCATCTTTGACACACAAAACCCTGAAGAGGGAACGGCTGGCTTCCGCTATTCGCTAACGGATGCCCCAGCCGGAGCAACGATCAACCCCGTCACAGGCGAAATCACCTGGACGCCGACGGAGACACAGACGGGCGAACAGACCATTAAGGTCACCGCCACCGATGCCGCCGGCAATCAGACCACGGCGCTAACCGCGATCGTGGAAGTCAAGCAACTCATCCGCGACACGAAAATCGAGACCGACGAAGATACGACCTACCGGGGCTCTTGGCAGCAGATCTCACAAGAGCCCATCGACCCGAAGGATGTTCACGTTGCGGAGCATGGAAAACATGGTGACGTGCAGTTCCTGGCAAACGGACAATTCAGCTACACTCCGCACGCCGACTTCTCAGGTGTCGACGAATTCACACTCAGCTTATTCAATGATCTCGTCACCGCTAACTTCCAGGTAGTTGTCAACGAAGTTAACGACCTGCCGTATGCCAATGACGACAAATTCGTTGTCGACCAGGCCTCCAAACTCAACCAACTCAACGCAACGAGCAACGATGGCACGGAACCGGACGTCAACGAGACCTTGAGAATCATCCGCGTTGGCAATCCGAGCCAAGGTGGCACCGCGACCGTCTCCGAGGACGGGCGAAATGTAGTCTACACCCCGGCTGCCGGATTCACTGGCACGGAAATCATTCGATACACGGTCGACGACGGACGAGGCGGGCAAGCCAATGGCAGCATTACGGTCGTTGTCGATCCGATTGCGAATCCTAACGTCAACAGCCTTGGTGACACTCAGAGCATCTTTGTTGTCGACACATCCTCGTCTGGCGACAACGGCAGTGGCTCCAACTCCGATCCAATCGGCGTCCAGGCACAATTCGTGCCGGCCAGCCAATCCACCGGCACAGGACGATCCGCATTCATCGACGGTGGTGGCAACGGTGTCGCCGCGGCAAATCGAGCCATTTACGCCAACGTTTACAAGATCTTTTCGAATCTTCCCGATGTCTTGAACGAGACCGTAGAACGGCTGAACCAGGACGGAAACGCCTCGATTACGGCGGCCGAAGCGAACGCAGCCCTACAGAAGCTGCAGCAGTCGCTTGCCAATGAACAATCTACGGATCCGTTCAATAGCCTGTTCGAGTCTGAAGATGCGACGGTCAAGCTACCCGGCGAACAGGACCTCGAAAACTTGCTCCAATCGGGTGGGACTTCCTCGCTGCCGGCCGAATTCTGGGCTGCCCTGGAAGAAGCACTGCAGCAGATCATCAAAACCTCGAACACCGAGGCGACCGAGGGCTCCGATGCCCAGGCTAAGGCCGGCGAAGATTCCGATGCCGCGGCCCAGGTGGCGGCTCGCGAAGAGCAAATCGCAACGGTCAACGATCCCGCCAATGATTCGACAGAAACGAATCACGCGGCGACCTTGGTCAGTTCCGCTGCCTTGGCAAGCACGGTGTCACTACGTCGACGCCAAGAACAACAACGACGACATGACTTGCGTCGCAAGAAGCCTCGTTAATTGAAGCTCGTTTAACGTCCCAATTTAGCGTGCGGGCGGCCAGCTGCCAGAGCACGCCTCTCATTGTTGCCGAGGCGCAACGAACCACTACTGTGGAGCCACAACGCTGTCGAGCGGGCCGATCGCAACCGTTGTGTTCTTCGTTAGCGGAAACCGCTTCAGCACGGCTTCGACGTCTTGAACGGTCACGGCTTCGAGCGATTCAAGTTCATCTCGAACGCTGCGGTAAGGCCGCGAGTGCAGCCATGCTCCGCCCACGTGAAACAGGCGACTGCGTGGGCGTTCACTGGAGAGAACCATACGAGAGGTTATCTTGCTCTTGGCCTGCCGCAATTCGGCTTCCGTGACCCCTTCTTCGGCCGCCTGTCGATAGATCTCCATGATTCGCTGGAGATTCTCCTGACACCTTTCCGGATCGCACGACATGTACGTCATGAAGACGCCAGCCCCGTCGTATTCGTAATGCCCTAGGCTAACATGCTCGGCCAACCCCGGATCGACCAGGTCCCAAAACAGTCGGCTACCTGAATCGTCGCCCAACACAACCGAGAGAACCTTTGCGGCATAGCGAGCCTCGTCCGTGGCGGACGGCGCGGAGGCAAGTTCCATTGCGTATTCTTGCGTCGACTCCGTCTTCGGTACGGTCAGAAAGTCGGTATTCGGTGTTGGTTCCGGCATCCGCCTGGAAGTCTCGCCGGGCGTCCAATCGGCCGAAACCTCAGCGGCCTTCTCCACGAACCGATCAAAATCGATACGGCCACTGCCAACCAGGGCAATGTTGCCGGGCGCGTAACGCTGCTGAAAGTATCCACGCATGTCGTCGACCGCGAGATCGGTAATACTCTCGACCGTCCCCAGCACGCTATTGGCGAGCGGATGCTCACCGAAGAATGCCGCCTTGCAGCGATCGTCCGCGCCATAGGGAGGCTGATCGTCGTACATGCGAATCTCTTCAATGATGACCTTCTTCTCCATATCGAAGTCATCTTCTCGCAGCGACGGTCGCAGTACGTCGGCCCACAGTTCTACCGTTTGATCCTGAAACTCTGGCAGGATCGCGGCATAGTAAATCGTGCTCTCTTCGCTGGTACAGGCGTTGTAGTGCGCACCCATTTCGTCGAACTCGCGATTGACGTCTTCCGCGGTTCGCTGGGGCGTTCCCTTAAAGACCATATGCTCGAGAAAGTGGCTCACGCCAGCGACGTTCGCGGTCTCATCGCGTGAACCGGTTCGCACAAAGAACCCCAGACTCGAGGTGTGCGCCTCATCGTTGCATTCGGCCATCACTGTCAGACCGTTGTCCAAAATCGTCTCACGGAGTTCCAACCGATACCTCCAATGCCTGTGGACCTAGCGTCACAACCGTAAATTCGCCGAGTGGATGGGCGGCCAAATACTGATTGATACTCTCACAGCTCAGGGCGTCGACAAGCCGCCCCACTTCATCGAGAGAACGAACTCGCCCTAGCTGATACCAATCGCGGGCGATGCTCGCGCTGCGTGACGTACTCGATTCCTGCTGCATGATCAGTGCACTTTTCATGCGAGCCTTGAGCCGATCGAGTTCGACTTGCTCGACTCCGTCGGTCAGTCGTCGCAACTCGCTGACGGTGACATCGAGCGTCTCCTGAGCTCGCTCTGCACTTGTACCGGCGTAACAGAGCACGCTACCGCGATCGCGTAGCGAATGACAGACAGCATATACCGAATAACAAAGGCCGCGTTTTTCGCGAACCTCTGTAAATAGGCGAGAACTCATCCCCCCGCTAAGAACGCCGACCGCGCCCCATGCCTGAAAATAATCGTCATGATCGTAGGGCACACTCGCATAGGCGATACCAATTTGTGTCTGACTCGAATCGTGCTCGAGATGTGTGCCTCGGCTCGGCACCGCATCCGACTTGGGCTCGCCAATGTGAGGCACGTCCCAGTCGCCAAACAGCCGACCAACTTCGTCCCGCAAGCTGTCCCAGTCGAATTTTCCGGCAACCGCCAGAATCGTGCCCTGTGGGCGATAGCCACGCTGAAATTGCTCGCGAACCTCGTCAATGGTGGCCGCCTCGAGCCCTGACATCTCTCCGCTGCCGGATCTCCCCCAGGGATCGCCGTAGAACTGGTGACGCAGTTCCTGCATAGTCTTCTGACCCGGCTCATCTTCTACGGCCCGCAATTCCTGGATCGCGACCTGTCGGGCAGCCTCGAGTTGATCTTCTGGAAGATGGGGTTTGCGAAGCATTTCAGCGTAGATCGCCAAAGCCGCCGGTAAGTTCTTGGCCAGCATCGCACCACCAAAGCTGGTGTGGGCAACAGAAACCGACTCACCACCATCGACGCCTAGATTCTCAAGGTCATCGATGAATTGTCGGCTACTTCGACTGCCGCAGCCACGCTGAATCATGTCGCACGTGATCGCGCATAGCCCGCGACGCCCAACCGGATCGTAGGCGGCACCAAGCGGAACAAGAAACGTGAAAGCGGCCGATTCCAACGAACGCATCTGCTCGCCGAGCAGCACGAGTCCGTTTTCAAACTGATGGACGTAAACCGACATGTAAAGTCTAACCTGGACGTTCGTCTTCGTTTATTCAACGTCACAATCGATGGGAATTGCCGCCACGAGCAATGAAGCCATGACGTTGCCGGCGTGTATTGGACGACGACCGTGACAAGCCGACAGTGTAGCCAGCGCAATCAAAACCAGCTAGAGCCAAACACCCAATGTGCTCCCTCCAAAAGGTCCGCTAGAGGTTCAAGCCAGCACGATGGCTACGTATTGCCCCAGCAGATCCTCCACGGAATAGCAGGCTTCGATACAACAGCCGCCGAAAGCAATCAAACGCGGGGCAACTACCCGACGCTAGCTAGCTCAACCGCTTTATAGACCGTTCGCACCCGTCGGAAGCCAATGTCCTCGTAGAGTTGCACCGCCCCTTCGTTCTGAGAAGTCACTTCCAGGTACGCCCGCCTCAGGCCGGCTCTCTGAAAACCGCAGAGTGCTCCAGCCATAAGTGCTCTGCCAAGCCCCAGCCCACGGTGACCTGGTACCACGCCCAAGTTCTGAATCGCGCCCACCCCAGTACGATCGCGAATCCCCTGCACTGTCCCGCAGTATTCAAGGTCAAAGTCGAATTCGTCCTGATAACTCAAGAGCCAGGTCGCCCCAGGCAAAAACCCTTCTTTGTTTTGGATCTCGTTCATCAGGCGTGAGCAACCATCGAACTCGCCTAAACAAGGAAAAACGTTCGCATCGAGCTCTGACCGAAAGCTCATATACTTGGCAAACGCGTGGTGCTCGATGAGATCGAAATCCCATGCATGCAGCTGATAGCCAGCGGGCAACGACGGCATCTCGAGCCCGCGTCCCGCGAGCTCGATTTCCATTCGGAATCGTTTGAAGTACGTCAAACCCATGGCAGGTCTCTGGGAGATATTCTGACGTTCGTACCGAGCCGTTCACCACCGTGAACTTAAGGCGACTCTAACGGACTCGAACGCAATTCAATTTACCGCTGAGGTGTGCGGTGGTCAACTTTTTTGACCGCAGTGCCATCCGCTTCGCAACGACGTCGATGCGTCACAAGGTGAGGCCTTA
>CAYLRE010000060.1:0-19520 GCA_964385715.1 uncultured Planctomycetaceae bacterium | reverse complement strand
TCACCATGCCCCAACACGTCTGATTTTGGCGGTACCGGAAGTGCGGCAACCGAATCGGCTACGTCGCGAAATCGAGCAACCTCTTCTAATGGCAGATGCGCACGCCGCGCGAACTCGATCTCCTGTCGCAGCCGATTGCGAAGCGACTCTCCCCAATAGTGGCAAAACCCACCATCGACCAGCCGCCCACGCGCACTCACACTGACGTCGACTCGGTGAAGCGATGCTAGATACTCGGCCGCCGATCGAAAATGCTCTTCCGTTGTGAGTGCTGCTTCGCCGAGATCCTCCAGTAGAAGCCAATCAGCGTCATGTTGGAGCAGCCGCGGCACACGCACCGCCCCGTTGAGCAGCTCGTGCGCCATTAAAAGAGCGTGCACCTCTCGTGCCGCTTCGGCATTGCCGGCGCAAAACTTCAGTATGCCCTTTTCGGTGCGGTAGACCGATCGGCACTGGCCCAGGCTCTTCATGCTCGCTAGCGGCATTAGCTTGGCCGGAATTTCAGACATCGAATATCCATCGGGCGAGGGAAGGATGTAAAGCGCGAACATCCTACCCCAAATCCGAATTCGATTCGCCCCGAAAATGCGAGCAGCACGAAGAACTCGTGACCCGGCCAACGGCAAGTGTGGTAGACGAGACGTGCCGACCGGCGTCCCAGTCCTATCGAACGCGTGGCCGCATTGCCACGCCTAGCAGTATCAGTAGACCGGCTGCGGACGTAACCACACTCGATGGCTCTGGCAGTGCCGTGCCGGTGCGAATTTCCGAGATCTCGTAGGTCACCGCCGACGCCTGCGGAGTGTCGAGTTCCACTTGTGCAAGGACCAGCGCCAGAACGTCAAAGCCGGTGAAGTTGCCAGGCAAAAACACGAAATCGCTGTAGAGAATTTCATAAATGCCCGGGCCGGTAATCGGCTGCGCGAATGTTGTGACCTCGTCGAGAATTACATCCTCAACGCCAAAGATCAGCGTACCCAAGGCCGGTGCACTAATAATGTCTACGAAAAAACGGTCATGTCCATTGACAGTCGCATCGACGCTGTTGATCGGCTTGAACTGCATCGTCGAGGCGGTGCCCGTCGAACCGCTGGCGAACGTGAACGCGATTGCATCATCCGCCCCCGGAAACGCGTCCGGTGAAAGTGATGCCGACACGGATGTTCCAGCCGTCAGGTTCACCGTCGTGCGGCGTTCGCCGACCATCGTCGGACCGATAGGAAGTCCTGTCACGACGGTCGATTCGGAAATCGCATTGGCCGAACTGTCCGTCACAGACAACGGACCGACTTCAAAAGAATCAACCACCAACGCTGACGCCGGCAGTGCAGCAGCGAACAATAAGACCACCACGCCCGCCTTAATCATTTTCATCCGATCTGTCCTCTTATCACGAGAAACGTTTGCCAAAGAGTATGAGCACCGCCGCAGAAACACCTTTCACAGCGCGGTTGATTGTAAATGCCCGGCCAGCCGGATTCAAGCAAAAAAGCACCTAGCCACAAGCCTGCCATTTGAAGCCCTGATCAACACGCTACGATCTGTTAAGCACTGTCCTTCTGGCCCCGAATCGACAGTGATCGCAAGAAGCCGAAAAAGAGCCGCAAGGCACCGGCAGCCGTCGACAAGGAACTTGACAAGTTGCAAGCTGCCCTGAGACAACTCGCCGAAGAGGCGTTTGAGCAGTGAGATTACGGGAATGAAAAGCTCTCTACCCAGACCAACAAGTACTACGGCTACCCGCTAGAAGGGTTCTTTTTGAAAATTGACAATTCAAAAAACGCTGCTATAGTATACGGCCACTTAAAGGGCAAAAGGACGCTGCAGGACGGCCGCCGAGCCATTGACTAAGAAAAATTGGAGCTACCATTCCCGCACGCTGCCTGACGCGCGTAGCAGAATCATTCGGCGATTCATTTCTGACAGGATAACAGGATGAAGCAGGACTGATCATCTTGTCGATCCTGTAATCCTGTCGAATAAGCCACCACGGCTCAGCGGGAGCTTCGCCCTCCCGAAAAGAGAAGACAACACGAACAATCGCGGCGGAGTATCCGCAGAGCTTGCCGGCAACACGACCGGCAGGTATCAAAACGAGCCCGCGCTAATTCGGTTATTGATACACCGAGTTTGCGCGGGCTTTTTTATTGTCGCGGTCGGCATTGAAACATAGCCCGAAGCGTTAGCGAGGGACACAACCAGATGACATGGAGACGCCAGCCGACGGCAAGACAAGACATGCCTAGAAAGTGTGTGCTGAACACACACTCAAATAGATGCGTTGAAGTGCATCCGCCTGCGCAGCAAGCGAAAGCTGCTTGGTTGTGTCCCTCGCTGACGCTTCGGGTTACGGGCTAAGATCAAACATAAATTGCACAATCATCGAAAAACCGTTGAACATCGAGCGAACAGACACCGAACATCCGTCGCACAAACATGGAACATTTTCCGAAAAACAGGGGCCATTACCCGCAGCAGACGCCAGCGACGCTGGCACCGATGGCACGAAAATTACCTTGCTCCACCGACATTCCACTGGTATCCTCCGCCTTCCTGTCTGGGCACCCCCTTTCTCGGCATGCTTCACATGCCACGCTGCATCTCTGGAGATACCCCCGTGAAGGCTACCCGACGCGGCCAGCTCAGCTGCTGCATCATGGTTTTGCTCGCGACGATAATCTCGCTCACGAACATGGCCATAGCAACAAGACCGGCGGTTGCGCAACAACCGATGGCGACCAATCCCTATGCCGGCTACCCGCCCGGCGGCTACTCCACAGCGAATCCGTATGCACCCGCCGGCACGGGATACGTGCCGGCGCATGCTCCACAAACGAGTCAGCTCTACCGGCCGCCGATGCCACTTCCGCACGCCGGGGGACCAGGCGTAGCACCACCGCTGGTAACTCCCGGCGTACCCGCATCATCAATTCAAACGAATCCGCTACGGCAGGCCTACATTCCACAACGTCCTTCGGGCTCAGCGCCCGCAGCAGAACGATCCGGCTACACTCCGCCTGGCCCGCTGTTGGGCTACAGCCCCCAACCGACCAGACTGCCGCAACCAATGCCACCCTCAGGCGCGTCGGGCCACGTGCCGAGCATGCCAATGCCGCAGGTCGTTCCCCCGGCCCTTCAGCAGCCAACCAGACCGGCCCTTCAGCAGCCAACCAGACCGGCCCTTCAGCCGCCAACCAGACCGGCAATCGCCACGCAGCAACCGATCCCACAACCGGTCGTCACACCGCGGATGGCGCAACAACCGCAGCCGATTGCACCTTCGATCATCGCCACACCAAGCGGTCTGCGTTTTCCTCCGCCGCGGATGCCAATAGTTCAGCCCATTGGCGACGGATTAGCCAGCGATGGTGCGGAAGCGATGCCTATCCCCGAAACAAAGCCGGAAGAGATCATGGTGCCGGACGCGGTCGTCGGCAAGATCGAAGACGGCGTCGTGGTCGAAGAGACGGTACTAGAGCCGGCCGTCTGCTGGGAAGGGAGCTTCGAGCTGGGCCTGAACGGTTCGTCCGGCAACAGCGAAATCTTCAACTTCCGCTTTGGTGTGGACGGCAAACGGAAGAGCGACTTCACGGAGCTGACACTCGACCTCGACTACAAACAAGACAGCAAAGACTCGATCCAAACGGCCAACCGCCTCTTCTTCGACGGCCGCAACGAGTGGCTACTCGGTGCATCGCCGTGGTCGATCTTCCTGCATGGCACCGCCGAATACGACGAATTCCAGAGCTTCGATACTCGTCTGGCGAGCGACGCCGGCTTTGGCTACCAATTCTTCAAAACCGACATCACGGATATGAAGGGCCGCATCGGTGCGGGCCTGTCGCACGAGATTGGCGGCCCCACCAGCGACACCCCCATCGAGGCCAGCTTCGGCCTCGACTATTCGCGAAAGATCTCGGCCAAGCAGAAATTCTCGGCTTCGGTCAACTACTTTCCCGAGTTCGCGGACTTCATGAATTGCCGCGTGATCAGCAAAGCGGACTGGGAACTACTCATCGACGAGCTCTCGAACTTGAGCCTGAAAATCGGCGTGGTCGATCGTTACGACAGCACGCCCAACGGCGCCAAGCACAACGACCTGGACTACGCCGTGACGATTCTCTGGAAATTCTAGCCCGGGGTAAGGCCGCCACTGGCGAGGCGGTTTCCCTAAGCGGTCAGCAATCAGATCTTAACCAGCTCTTCGTCCTCGAACTGATCGGCAGGATCAATCGAAGGATCGACGTCCTTGAGCGGATCGAGCGAGGGAAGCAAATCGTCGAGCGTGGTATCGGCCACATCATCGGCGACTCTCAGGTCTTGAGCCGTAACGGCAACAGGCGTGGTAACGATGGCCAGGGCGGCAACAACGGTCAGCTGGGCGGCGAGCGACTTAAACATGGCGGGGCTCCTCTGGAAAAGAGCGAGGTGGTGGGAAGGAACGGGGTAGGGTGGGCTTCCTACCCTCTACATGCCCAAAGGTGGCCACCGACCCCACATCGCCACGAAAAATTCCCCTGGAAACCTCCTTACGCCGCCACCGCACGAGGAGCCCGGAAGAACAGCAAGACGCCAGCGAAGATCATCAACGCACCCAGCACGGGGAAAACACACGTCACCAGGCTGGCAATACCGAGCACGATCAGGATTCGCGAACCGCGACGGTCGGCAAACAGAGCCAAACCACCACGACGAATCCAGCGGATCAAGACCAGCGAAAGGAGCACCACGCCAACGATCCAGGCCAACGACTCGAGGCGGTGGAGCAGGGGAGTGGAGATCGCTCGGGCGGTAATCTGCGGGCTGCCGAGCGCCTTCGAGAACAGGTATACGGAGCCCCGCTCGGGAAACTCAACGTCGAGACTCGACATTCCCGCAATCGAGGTGGTCGCCTCGCCACCCACAAAGCCCAACGCCTGCCCGTCCTTACCGGATGCTTTACCGCCGACGATCGACTGTCGGTTGGCTTCACCACGACCGTCGGCCGGAAAATCAGCGACGTCGACTGCTTCGGGGGTCACAACTACGCCCGCTTGGCGACGACGCTCGCGACCGAAAGCCTGGACCTGTTGCTGCTCTAGCTTCTTCCGGTATCGGCGGGCATTGCGTTTCAAGCTATCGACCTGCTCGCCGGTTTGGGCCTGCTCGCCTTCGTCAAGATACCCGATGTCGTCATTGAGAATCGACGACGGCGGCCGCGAGGCGGGGGCGTTGCCGAATCCACCAGCCTGGGGCAGCTGCGCGGCAGGCTTAGGAAGGGGGGCAACTTGATAACGTCCCTGCCGACTCGCCTTGCGTTTGCTCTGCTCGAGAATCGGGCCGTCCTGCTTGTCGGCGTCACGCCCCTGGTAAGCAACATCCTCTCGCTGCAACCCGTTGCCGGAGATCCACGCCGGATTAAATCCGTCGGCGGCCGCCGGAGCCTTCTTGCCAGAGATATCCTGGCGGAGCTTGTTGGCCGCTCGAATTTCCTGCTCGATATTCCAGTTATCGCCAACTTCCTTAACGACATTCCGGCCGCGGTCGTTGCGCTGGCTCCGCCAAACTTGGTCCAGCCGGCGACGATTATCGAGGTCGGTCACGGCCGACTCGTCCGCTTTCTGAGCCTGCTGCTTCAGCTGCAACTCAAGCTGGTCGACCGCCTGGGTATTCAGGCCGATGCTCTTCTCAAGATTCTCATTCGAAACGATCTCACCTTGGCGGTGCTGCAGCATCTTATTCTCTGCAACAAGGCGGCTGGAATTAGCACGGGCACGGGCAATCGCGTACTCGTCCTTACCTTTGAGCACCTCGGCGAATTTCCCGAGCTGTCCGGCAACATACTCCATCTCACCCGCGGCCAGGTCAGCCTCGCCCACTTGCTTCATGTCACCTCCGAAATCAAACCAGCGGTGATTCTCTGGGAGGAAGAGCCGCACCTGACTCTCCTCCACATTGATGTTGACGGTGTGAATCAGCGGAAAGCCAACCTCGGAAAGGCTACCAATCGAACCGAGCGAGCCGCCATACTTCAATACGACTGCATAATCCCGATCTCCCTTGGCGGTCTTGATAAGCGGAACCTGCAACTTCGTCCCGGCGGCGGCGGTAGCCACGATTGGCTTCACGGGCTCGCCTGCCACAATGGCCGACCAGAGACTTGCCCCCTCGGGCAACTTCACCTCGAGGAACTGTTCGGTCTCGTTATCAAGCCGGAACTCTTGAACGCCACGGTAAGCTCCACCACCGTCGACGACCAATCGAGTCTTTGCCAAACCAATCGACGCCCGGGCTGTCTCGACCGCCTTGCGCTGGCGGGTCTTGAACGTCAGCTTGGGCGTATTGTCGCCCTTGCGGACGATGTAGGCCCGCGTGAGACCGCCGCCGAGCAACTGCGTCAGATCGCGCCACTGCTGTTGCTGACGCGTGAGTTGTTCCAGACCGTCGTACTGTTCCACGACCAGCTCATCACGACCGGCATTCTCCAGCAGGACATACTGACGACTGACCTCGCCCGTACTGATCCTCGGAATCGGTGCCTGGTGAACTGCTTCGGTGAGCAGATGGTCATGAACGATTTTCACGTGGAGCTGCCCCATGATGTCATCCTGCAGATCGAGCTGCACACGGACGAGCGGCTCTTCCCCGGCCGCTGGATTCTCAACCGGGGTGACTGTCGTCTGCCGAAGTTGCGGTGCTGTGATTCTCGCCTTGGCCATCGACGCGGGCAACTCAAACACCACCTGACGAATGCCTGCGTCACGAATACCGAACTCGAGCAGGATTGTCTCTTCGAGTGTGTTCTCGGTGATCTTGGAATTGGAGATCGTGCGGCAAGTCACACGCGGACTTCGAGCAGTAAAGGCAAGCGAGCCACCAAACTCGGCCGCCCGAGCGTGAATGACCAACCTGGCCAGTTCACGCTGTCGCCGATCGACCAACCAGCCGTAGACGCTCTCGGGCAAAACACTCTGACAGTTCTCCAGATCCTGGGCTCGCACGTCGAACGACGGATCGACCTGGACGACGACGTCACTCTCCTGCTGCTCGACGTCGAGCACCGAAAGCCGTGGCAAGGACAAGGTTTCGCGATCGGTCCCGGTCGTCATTCGCCCGCCGACAAATACCGGGAAGCTTCCCAATTGGCCGCTCCCCAGCTGAATGTTCAACACCCGCTGCCCCGCCTCTTCCGACACCGTCCACTCGAAGGGCTCTGGTGCCCGCACGCTGTCATTCAACTCAAAGCCCTCAGGCAGGGCGATCTTCAGACGATGCAGCCGACGATTCTTGACATCGTATTGAATGCGGCTATCGAGAATCGTTTCTCTCGGTGCGACGCGGAGAATTGTCTGCACGGCGGCCGTCTGCTCGGCTTCCACCTGACGGATCGAAAGCCCCAGGCGAAACGGCGTCGAGATAAATCGAAACGCCTGATGGGCCTCGATACCAAGCGGACTCTCTTCCGCTCCCATCGCTTTCGCCAAGCGGCCCGAAGCGATCGCAGAAGCATCCAACCGTGTCACGCCCGCCTGCTCGGTGGTCTGAATTCGCAGAATCGGACTGCGTCGCACCACAAGCACGCCACGATGCAATGCGGCACCGTCAACCATCACGCTCGGCACCCGCAACTCCGCAGCCGCTTGCGAATCAATCGTCTCGTAACGAGCCGCTCGCACGACGACGGCTTGCTTGCCGGTGCTGGCTTTAAGCAACGTGACATCGACGTGCTGCCCGTCATCTTCGGTGCGAGCCTTCCAGCCGCGAACGTTGCTGCCGGTAATGCGTTCAATCAGGTATCCCTGGGGGACCGAGATCGAGAATGCTTCACGTTCGCTGCCGCCAAAGTCGACGTGCAGATTCCACATCAAGAGTCGCCCATCCTCACGAACGTCGAAGAGCGCTTGCGACTCCGCGGTCAGACTGCGATCGAGAGCCGCCTCGGAAACACGGGGACGCCATTGAATGTTGAGCAATCCGGCAGGCCCCAGCACCGTTTCAATGACTTCGCCATCGCTCGTCGTCTCATACAGTTGACGGTCCTTGGCTGCGGGCAACCGGACTTCCGTCTTGGCCACCGGTACCGTAAGCGCCAATGCCGTCGCAGGAGCCGACGGAATGCTCGCGGCCAACGATCGCCAGCCGCTGCGGCGTTCCAACGGCACACGAGCCGCGATCTCCAAGCGATGGCGTCCTTTGCCGGAGGCCAGCAAGATGACGAGCGGCTGACCAACCGGTGGTTGCGCAACCTGTTGTTGCACCTTTCGTCGATTACCCGGCTGGTGCCATCTGTTGCCCGCCTCATTCGACGGGGCCATGAATTGCAACTTCGCTTGCTCGCCGTCAAGCTTCGCTTCGGTCAGAACCGCCCCTCGCAATGCCAGCGGTACCGACACCACGTCATCGTCGACAAACAACTCCACGTCGAGATGGCCTCGTACGATCAGAAACTCATCCCCTTCCAGCCGTGCCGTGAAAGTGCCGCCAGAAAGTGCGAACAGCGTAGACCGCTCGCTAGAACCAATTCGCTTGTCGGGGTTGGCCAGATTCCAGAGTCGTACGTACTCGTCGTAAGGAACCAGTACCTTATCGGCCTCTCCAACGCGGCTACTCAGCTCCACGCTCTTTCCCACGTTGTAAGGAATGATCACGGCGTCGCGAGGAACCTTGACTGGCTCCGGCGGGCTTTCAACTTGAACCACCACCGGCAACTGTTTGCGAACGGGAGGAGCCGATTGAGCGGCCTGCGGCACCGCAGCCGAGACGAGAGCAAGCATGACGAGAGCTGATACCACCGTCGCGGTAATGGGACGGTGTCGGTGTCGACCGAACGCCGCCGCAACACGACCAAACATCCAGCGAATCAACCCCGCCACAAGATAGTAAGGGATCAACAGACAGACGGCGAAGAAAGCAATATCGAAAGTCTCCGCCAGCGAATTGGCCCCGTCGAAGACCAAAGGAATCAAACTGCTGAGCAGTGCCACCGCAATGATGAAGCGGATCTTGGTCTTCGCCGACCGGCGAGTCAACACGACACCCATCAACAGAACGAGCATGCCGGTTGCAGCGACCAGCATGCGCAGACGATTGTTTTCAACCAGAGTCAGCTGCAGACGGGGAGCGACACCCAGACTCAAGAATGCCGGATCCTTGTCATTCTGCTCCGTGAGCTTGATATTCAGACTGCTGATTCCCTCGAGCGCCCACGACTGGCTCGACGAATACCCGTACGATCGCTTTCCAAACTTGCCAAGACGATTGCGATCGAGTTTGTCTTCCTCCAAGCCCCTTTGCGATCCATTTTTGACGATCGGTGGTGCTGCGAATGGATCCTCCGCTTCCGATGGCGTCGGGGGCATCGGAATGTGATCTGCCGGCGCCGCAGCGCTATCGACCGAATCTTCCTTCTCATCTGCCTCGTCACCAAAGGCGTCATCCGCGTCCTCCATGTCGAACAGTGCCTCTTCGCGTTCCTCGACAGGTTCGTTGATCTCGAAGCTAGGCTCACTCTGTGTCAGGGGAACTGTCACCTTGGGCACGGCCGAATCTCGACTCGGCGCGGCAGCGCCTTCGTCGTATCCGCCAACCTCTTCCATCCAATCGCCTTTCTTCATACGGGCACTTTCGCTCGACACGTACGCCGATTTCGCCATTTCGTTTCGAGCGATCTGGAAAAGTCCCAAGGAAAAACCAGGTCTCGCCTGGCCCGCCAAGACATAGAGCGATTGCGCGACCTTGGCCAGTGGCGATGTCCGTTCGCCGTATCGACTGGAAAAGACCGTGCCATCCGAATCGGTGATGCGATAACCGGCGGGAAGCTGCAAATTCCAGCGAATATCCGCCACAGGTACTTCGGCCGATTCCGCGTCTTCGGCTGCCTTCAAGAAGAGTTTCGGAGCGAGCAGATCAACCGAGCCAAACAGTCCCAATGGCTGCGATGGGGTCTCGAAGATAATCCTCAGGTCACGCGACACGTCGATTGCTTCACCTGGCAAGCTCACCAGCAGCCGCGCACCGTCTCGTTGCGGCTTCAGCGGCTTCTGAATCGTGGAATCCGCAACGTCCACCAGATAAGCGGACCAGAGCGACGAACCGGCCGGCAACTCGACTTCCAGGAACGATGCCTTCGTGCGCAGCCGGTAGCGAACAACCGATTGGCTCACGCCGTCCGCGCCGATTGCAGTCGCCATTTCCGCCCGTTCGACAATCGCGCTCGGCAAGGCGTAACTGGCGTGTCGAAACACGTCTATCTTGACATCGGTCTTTCCACCTCCATACGCAAAGGCGCCCAGCAGACGCGGTCCGGGAAGATAGTCGGCGGCGGAAAGTTCACCCACGTCGACCGAGCGTGCCGCGGTTGCGACCTGAACGTCGAGTTCCGGGCTACCTTCGACGGCGACGTGCCCCGACTGAAAGGCGACATCCACCGCCTCGATAAGTGGCAGCGGCAGCCCCTTTGGTTCCTGCGATGGCAGTCGATTCAAGAAGTCGACCGCCAGTCGCACGCGACCTCGCCGCCGTTCGCCCAACAGAACGGTCCAACGCCGACGCCCATCGACGACCTCGCTACTGGTTTCCTTGAGCCGCACACCGTCGAGCCCTCGAATCGAGATCGCTTCGGGCGTGTCTTCAGGAAGGTCAAACGCAAGCTGTCGAACGCCTGCCTGTTGTACAAGAAACTCGACCTCGTAGTGAGCCTTGAGACTGTCAGGCAGAACCGTAAGAAACGAATGCGTTCTTGCCGTCACCCACGGCTCGCGACGTTGTACGGCGAGATCAAGCTCAAAGGGCTGCCGATCGTACGAATAGGCGAGCAGGGACGGCGCATTGGAGATACCGTAGCGGATACGTTCCTGCCCATTCAGCGGTCGCACCCCTTCGACGTTTTCAGAACGGATGCGAAAGTCGTCGAGCGCCACGATTGAGATAGCGCCGCTATCGTGGGAAGCATCGCTGACCACGACACGAGGAAACGTGATCTCATTCTGCTGCCAGTCGCTCAACCAGTTCTCGGGAACAGAAACGGCATGTACGCGGAACTCCGTTGACATGCCCATCGGAGCGCCAGCAGGAAACCGAATCCGCAATACCGACGATTCCTCCGACTCGCCTTCATCGGTCTGGGCCGTCATTTGTTCATACGGAAGAGCCTTTCCCCTGGCCGAGACGACACGCGACACATGCCAGGCGGCTGGCAAGTCTATCTTCAGCTCAAAGAGTTTCTCGGCCAAAGGAACTACCGAGAAGCGAGCCCGCAGGGCTAATTCGCGTTCCGAAACGGACAGCCCGAGGTGAGTGTCGACTCGATGTTGTGCGGCGGGTTCGACGAACGTCGCCTGCACATCGTATTCCGCTTGGGGAGCGAAATAGGTCGCGATCGGTCGGATGGGCGGAGCCCCTGCTTCCGTCTCGAAGACACTCGCGGGAATACTGCTGGTCAGTACCTGATTGTTAACAGGAATCAAACCGGAGGCAGCTATTTGCTCCGCATTGAGACGTTGTTCGGCAACCAGCCCGACGACCGCCACCTGCCCGGCAACATCGAGTGGGCGAAGCTGCGGCAATTTCCACTCCGAGAGCTGGAAGTTGGAGTTCACCAACGCGATATTCAGCGGAACGGGGCCGGCGGTCGGCGTCCGCAGCGTGACGGTGAGCACCTCCTGCTCCATTTCCTTGGCGACCGCCCATTGCGCCATCAGCGGCGAATTGACCTTATTGACCTCAAAGCCCGGCGGAAGCTCAAAACGAAACTCGCTCGCCTTGCCGTAAAGCACATTCATCGAGATCCGCGCGTGCAATCGCTCGTAGACCTTGGTGACTTCATCGACGATCACCCCTCGTGCCACCACCACCTGACGAGTTTGGGCGGCGACATTGTTGAGCGACATGGCCAACGACAAACTTCCTCGCGGGGGAATGATATCGAGATGCGTGTCGCCGTCGATGACTTGGCGGCTAGCCACGGTCGCGCCGCCTTTAACTTCGACGTCGCCCGGCACCACGAACTGCATTCGCGTGTTTGCCGGCGTAGGGACCAACAAGTTGAGCGATTGCTCGGCGGCATTGGCTGCCAGAGGGGCTAGCAGCTCGACTTCAAGCGTGTGCGTTCCCTCACCATTGACAAACAATACCACCTGACCGTCTCGTCGGCGTGCCAGCGAGGCGGCCTTGCCGTCGAGCTTCGCCGATCGAATCCCGACACCGTTGAATCGTAGCGGCAATTGCTGCAAACCGTCTTCCAGCACGTCGATCTGAAACTTGCCTGCGATCCGTGCTCGACCTGGCTCCAACTTCCCCCGATAGTCGGCTGACAGCAGAAGGGTCTTGATGGGGGCCGGATCCCTCGGGGACGTACGGACCTTAGCGAGCATGGCCTCATATTGTTTGCGGTCCATATAGACCCGTCGAACGTCGCTCTCCAGAATCACGTTCAAGTCTTCAAAAGGAACAAAGATCTCGCGGACCGGCTTCTGCGCAGCGGCTGCTTCGGACCTAGCCGTTTCCGGTCTGGGCACCGGAGGCCGCGCCGCCTCGACGATCTGGTTGTCGATCCCAGACAGCTCCACTCCCAATAGAACCACAGTCAGGGCCATCGCCAGCGATCGACATAAACGCGGTAGTAAGATTGGCATCACTCGTCGTGGTAGATTCATTTTCGCAGATACATGTTTAGCCATTGCTGCGACCTCCTTCCGACGCATCATCGTCACCCGAAGAAGCGTCATCCGCTAAGGAGTCATCTTGATTCTCCTCGTCTTTGGCATTGCTTGAATCACTCCCCGGCGCTACCTCCGTCTCCGCCTCGGCAATATCCTTGGAACTCTCGCCGTCGCCGGCGTCGGATTCACCTGCCGCCGAGGTCCCATCCGGCGGATGCACGGTCACATTGCCACTGGGGCCAATCGAAGCCGTCGGTGTCGCCGCCGACAGGCTGGCCGTGATCTTCGGCAGATCCTTAATCACGAACCACACCACCCACACCAGTAGCACCAGACAAACAGCCCAGAACAACACGCCATAGAGCACCTGGCCGGAAAGTGTAGGCAGAAACACGCCCATCAAAATCAAGGCGATCACCAACAGAGCCAGAGCAATCACCTTATCGGTCGCTTTACGACGAATCAGCAGCACCCCGATCACGATCGTGACCGCGAATACGAGTGACTGAAACCAGTCGCCATCCATGGTGACGAGCCGCAATGCGCCTTCATCACCGGCAGCTGGCTGGAGCGTCGAAAAAATATGCGGCCAACCATCCGTAGCAAACGAGCTACCTACGTTGCCATGATACCCCTTCGCGTCCGACACGCTCTGAAGATAGCCGGCGATCATCTGGTCAAGTCGCTTGCGACTGCTGTGGTGGCGGAAGCCAGGTTGCTGCCACCAGGGACGTTCTTGGTTAGTCCAAGGTCCGTTTACCCCCAGCAACACCTGTTCCTCTGGCACATATGTCACGAGATAAACCTTTTGCACCGCCGGTTCATCTGGAAAGGCCGGCACCTGAATGTTGTCAGCAGTCCCAGCAATTGCGTAGCGAATTTCAAGCAGGAATGAATCCTCTCGCTCTTGCCCCACGAGCGGAATGAAGAAGCGGTCGCCATCGCCCCGCTCCAAGGGAATCGCTCGCCCGTTAATTCGCACAGGTTGCGAGTCGAACTCGACCGCTTGTCCGGCAGGAAGCGCCAACTCGATGCGTTGCCGGGCACTTCGCATCCGGTAGAGAGCCTGCACGGAAATCTGGCCGCTACGAGTGACGACCTGCCGTACCACGCCCATCTCAATGCTAGTCCGCTTAACCTCTTCGAGCTGGTAGCGTGTCGCTTTCAGTGAGAGCTGCCAATCCTCATGAAATTCAAAAGCGCGGGCCGCATTCTCCATGCGATCGGCGGCAGCGACATTGTCTCGCGGATCGATCGGCCGTAAATTCTCCGCATCGGCAGGCTGAACGTCGATCGTCTCGCTCTTGGCAACCAAGATCTGCCCCCACGCCTGATCCACGTTCTTGGGCCGGAGTGAAGGCAAGGCAATCGATACCGGCCTGCCGACCTCGAGATCGCTCATTGTCTCCTCCCATTCGAAGACAACTTGCACGTTCCCGAGCAACTCGGTCTCGCCAGCTAGCTGTAGCGATACGAAACCGTCGCTGACGTCTTCCGGCTGTGGATCGATCCGCGACTCACGAATCGCTGGCGTCGTATTGTTCAGTTTGGCAACCAGTCCCTCCGGTACGTCGAGACGTAGCGAGTCGACCCCGCTGTAACGAATTGCGTAGTTGAAACGGGCCAAGTATTTGATCTGGCCCGATTTGATTTCCGAAGTAAGAAGTTGCTTCACCGTGACGTACGGCTTTCGGCGTTCGGCCTGAATCTGAAGCGAAACCGCCTGGTCCGTGAACGCGAACGCCAATGCCGGCTGCGACTTTGGAAAACGTCCATCGCGGCAGGTCGGAACACCCTGGTACGCTTCTTTGAAGGAAATACTCCGCAACCCTTCTTGCTTGGCGGGATTCACCCGTAAACTCTCCGGTTTGCAAACCACTAGCCTGCCGGTCGAACGCTCAACGCTCTCCGGAGAAACGCGCGGCACCGGCAGCTCGAGCGCAGAAGCTTGCCCGGTCGGACTAAGCAAATTCGCATCGTCGAGTCGCTTTTCCAGCTCTACGAACAACCCCACGCGGCCGAGAGCCTTGCGGCCCAAATTTACGATTAGTTGCGTCTCGCTTTCCCCCGTAACGTGATGAGAATCGACGCTCACCGGCGTCGCTCCCGGAGCCGCGCGTCCACTAACCTGTCGAACCTGATAACCCTTGGGAACGTCAACGTGCAGCTGAAAGATGCCGGCTTTCTGGACGTTGTAGACGGCCAATAGATCAAGAGTGAGCCGCTCCGGCTGGAAGTACGCCTCGACGAGCTGGTCGACCAACACCCGTGGCTGAATCTTCTCCACGTCCATCTTCAGCTCGAACGGCAGAGCCGCGTAGCGATAGGCAAAGTTCCATTTACTCGAGGCAAGTTCACTCGGCAACTCGGCGGCATCGAGCTGCAACAGGCCGCTGGTGGTGACATCCTCCGCGCGCAATCCGGATCCGAGCTGCAGCACAACGATTCCCTGTTGTCGTCCGACGTCGAGACACTGCACAACCGGAGCGACAAACTGTTTCTTCTCGAATTCGCCAATGAATTTTTCGAGATCGACGGTCAAGTTCTGCCGACCTCGCGTCGGCTGGAATAGCTCAACGGCAATCAGCTGCTTGTCGCCCTCTGCTTGGACGTCCCACTTACGCACATTCGCGTCAAACACGCCAGCAACCTTTTGATCGGCAGGCACTTCGACGCGTAGCTGGGAGAGGTCGGCCCGGGTAATGTCGTATCGCAACTGGGTTCGCGTGCGAACCACGCCTTGATCGAGCGTGATCCTCTGCTGAGCCTGGACCGTAGCGAGTGCTTCGAGACCGAGAGCTCCTTCTGCTTTGGGCGTCCAGTCGATCCTTACCGAATCGGCAGCACCCAAGAATGCCATCACGACTGTCTCGGTAGCGGCGGCATCCTCTTCGGGAACTTCCGAAGCGGCGATCATCGGCTGCACATTGACCTTCACGCCTGCCTCGGCAATGCGAATCTTCCAGCGATTTACAGCCGCCTGCGGAGCCTGGATTGCCACACTATTTCGGCCGGGCGTCTTGGTGAAGGCCTTTGAATACTTCAAATTGAGGACAAGCTGATTCGGATCTTCCTTCTTCTTTTGCAGCAGCAACTTGTAGTTACCGCGACCGATAAGGCGAGCAGGCTTGCCGTTAATCTCCGCCTTGCCAATGGCGGCATCTCCAAGTCGAATCGCAACCTCATGCCAACCGTCCCTGAGAAGTTCAATTTTCAGACGGGCGTCGACCGTGATAACGTTCTCGCCAATGGTGGCGTCACTTTCAATTTCGGTAATAACCGCCCCAACTGGCGGACCTTGCTCGGGCACATGGGCTTTTGCTGCGCGGGCTGCCTTCCACAGTGACTGAAACTGCTCGTAGGGAAGAAAGACGCCGCGCCCTTCTTTTTCAAACGACTCCCGCAACTTCGTGTAAGGAATGTAAACCGTTTGTTCACGAAGAACCGGCGGCTGCTCGTCCTTGGCGGTAGAGTCCGTGCCTGCGGCGGCGCGAGAATCGGCATTCTGCTCAGCTGACTCTCCATTTACGGGCGGTGTCGGCTGCCCGGCGACAGGAACCGCATACGAGAAGAACAAGATCAGCGTCATCGCGGCGGCGATCCCAGATAGTCGATCCACATGCGAGAAACTCATGGCTAGCATTCTTTCCTAAACAAGGACGTTACATTCGTTGTGAAATCCGGGGCATTTGCCGCTAGGAATGTCTTGTGTTGGCAAAGGGCGTACACATGAATAGGGTTTCGCCCATCGACATACATGATTTGGCTTCCAAGCTAAGGCAGAGCGGCCCTTCGCCATCACTGCGAAGGCGTTCGTGCCTCTTAGACGCAGTGTACCCCCAATTGATTCCCCAAAATGTAATGAATATGTAACGATTCTGTCACTTTTTTTCGTCCTGCCCGGAGTTCCATGGGATCGGCGAGGGCGCACGGAGGATCTCAATCGGACTCGCAAGACACCTCCCCCTGCGGGCTAGCACAGGAGGCAGCCATGGCTGGCCAGAGGCCGGCTCGTCATGGAGAGAAGTGAGCTTCTCGCTAGATTTCGCGGCCCGGTCGCCGCAGCAAGCCCAGACCGAGCAGCCCTATCAATGCCAAGCCCCAGGTGGCAGGCTCCGGAACAGCAGGTCCGAGAACGACGAGGTCGAACGGCAACTGCGGTCCCCCAAGCGTCAGGACGATCGAGTTAACCGTCAGCAAGCCTTGCAGCCCCGCCAAGTCCAAGCCGGTCGGGAAGACGTTGCCCATACTCCTCGTCGTCACGCCTGGCTGCGCGAACGAGGTCGATTCAGACAGCTCGTTGCTTGTCTTGGTCGGGAACGAACCGAGAAGAATGTTATTGTGAGCTCCCGGAATGAAGCTGTTCGTATCATTCTTCAGCACGTACGAAATCAGCGTATTACCTTGCCAGTCGACAACGACTTCGCCGGTCGCCGGATCGTAGATCAAATCGGGAATAGCTGGATCGTTGAATTCCTGCACAACGGCACTCATGTTCAAAGTCAACGACTGCGATGTTCCAAATTCGTCCGTAAACTCCAAGTCGTAGCTCGCGGACAAATTCCCCGGGACCGATGTATTGAGCGTGGCCTCGTAATCACGTGTGGCCCCGGCCGCCAAGTTGGCGAAAGCAACTAAATCGCTAGACAGAGCGCCGGTGTCGCCCGTGCCGGTAACGTTGGTAAGCTCCAGCCCAGCCGTAATGCCCTGGGCCAACAGATTCGTCAGGGTGAAATCCATGGGCGGAATGAGTTGGCTCTGGGTCACGGTACCGAAGTCAATATTTAACACATCCTGATCGAGCACCGAGTCGAAGGACGCGTTGGAAGGAAACTGCGGCACCAACCCCACCACATCACCCGTCAGAGAAAGCGCCCCGACATCGACACCCAAGTGAGCCAAGGCGGTGGGAGCAACATCCCAGACCCGTGCGCGTCCTAAGTCGATGCCTTGCTTGGCCGCCGATCCGCTGACAATGAACGGAATTGTGCGAACGAGCGGGTCCGAATTGTTACCGTGACCAGTGCCTGAACCACCATGGTCAGAAAGAACAATAAACAACCAGTCTTCATCGCCAATGGTGGGACGCTGATTGACGGCATTCACCACGTCACCCACCAGGGAATCGACCGTCTCGATAGCCGTTCGATAGGTGGCCGAATCGTATCGGTGAGCGTGGCCGGCCGAATCGACCTGATCCAAGTGCACGAATGTCAGGTCAGGATCAATGCCCGTCCCCAGAAAATCACCTTGCCCGAGCAACATATCGACCGTGTGGTCTCGTATCGAAGCGTCGCCCGTTACGTCGGCTGGCTCGACTACTTCCCCCGCGGCGATCTTCACGTCGAGCACACTGGTGCTGTGCTCCATGATCGTACTGCCACCGACACCAATTCCGAACCAGCTGTTTAACATTGCTGTTTCGATGTTGGCGTCATGCTGCTTGGCGTGTCCGAAGAGACTGCGAATATCGCCAGCCCCAAAATTGTTGTCGTCGATGTTGTGGACACCATCAAAGTTGGCCGTAATGCCGTGAATACCGGGAGTGACCCCCGTGAGCACGCTACCCCAATTAGGCCCGCTATAGCCCGACCAACTCGGCCCGACATTTTCGGCAGTCAGGCTCATGGAACCTCCCGCGGCTAGCGCGTCGAGATTCGGAGTATTAGCAATCTGCATCTGGTCGGGGCGCACGCCATCGAGTCCAATGATCATCACTTTCTTTTCTACGGCGGCCGCGTTCGGCGTCGTGAACGACGCGACCACAAGAGTGAGAAGAAGGATAATTGGCGTGCGATGCATTCGGCTATTCTCCAATTTTGATGTGCCCTAGATTTTCAAAACAGCGTTCCCATCGAAGCTGCGTCCAACCAAGGTGCCCGAGAGGCTGCTGTCAGTTCCATCTTCGTAACGACGCGGCAGATCAGGATGTTCTCATCATGATCTAGGATGCGGCCATGGCCGGAACATTCGGAACTTTCCAAGAATCTTATCAGATTTGTTGGCAGCTTTCCCCAAGAAACTGGGGAAAATCGGCCGCGTCGAAGAGAAGCTCAATCGAGCTTGGCCGATTTCCGTTCCGACAGATACCGCACCAGGTCACGCAACTCCTGGCGAGTCAACACGTTAATAAACCCGGCCGGCATCGCGGTGCCCCGTTTGCTGAAATCTTCGATCGCTGAGCGTTCGACAACCCGCTCCGTGCCGGTCGCAAGATCACGAATCGAGACTGTATTCTCAGCCCGGTGGGTGATGTAGCCCACCAACTCCCGACCATCGTCTAGGAAGAGCGTAGTAACCTCGAAGCCTTCCTTGATCTGACGCTGCGGCCAAATCACCGACTCGATTACCAACTCCAGGGGTAACCCCGCACCGACCGCACTCAGATCCGGACCGACCCAGAACTTCTCACCAGCACCCGGCAGCGTCTGCGCGCCGCGTCCATCCTCGGAAATACGATGACAAGCAGTGCAGTTAGTAAGCGAGGAGTGAAACACCTTCCGACCTGCCAATGGATCGCCAGCGGAGCGAACCTCAGCGGCTAACTGCTTGACGAAATCTGCGCTGTACTCCAGCGGCTCACCGACGTCGATGCCCATTGATTCCTTAAGGGCCGCGACAAGCGCTGGTGCGTCGTAACCACCAGCACTGAGCCAACGACTGAGCAATTTGGCATTGTCGGTCGACAACTTCGCCTTGGCGATTGCTGCTGTGAGGGCAGTGGTCCCGCCGCGACGTTCCAAGACGATCGGCAATACCTTGCCCAAGCCATCGTCGCCCTCGACAGGAAAAGCAATCGTCAGAACTTCTTCCGCTGCGGCGGAAAGGTCCGCCTGGGCGAGCGCCGCGAGGGCTGCCAACCGCAATCGTTCATTCTCTTTT
>CAYLRE010000059.1:0-19570 GCA_964385715.1 uncultured Planctomycetaceae bacterium | reverse complement strand
GAAGATCCGCACGGAAGGCACAAAAGGTACAGCGATAGACGCAGATGTTAGTGGGGTTGATGTGCGTGTTGATGTTGTAGAAGGCGCGGTTGCCGTTCTTGCGTTCGCGCACCTCGTTTGCCAGCACCGCCAGTTCACCCAGCGGAACTTCCGGCGAGTAGAGGTAAAGCCCTTCGTCAAAGGTAAGCCGCTCTCCGGCATGAACCTTCTCGGCAATTTTTTCCAGCTGCGGTGACGCGGATGCGACCATCTTCTAAGCTCCCAAAAATCGCCCCAACCAGAGGTCGAGCGATCCAACAATCAAAATTCCAATACTCACAGCCGCGTTGACGTTAAAGAACGCGACGTTCACTCGCGACAGGTCATCCGGCCGTACGAGATAATGTTCCCATGCCAGCAGGAGTGCAATCAACACCACGCCGGCGATATAGATCCAACCGAAATCGCCAACCACCGGCAACAGGCCAAGCAGCACCACCGTTCCCAAGTGGCAAACCGCCGCCAGTCGCAAGGCCGCCGGAACTCCGATCCGACTCGGCACGCTGTAGAGTCCCGCCTTGCGATCCGACTCCACATCCTGACAGGCGTAGATGATGTCGAACCCAGCCACCCAGAGCAATACGCCACCTCCGAGTACGACCGAAGGGAGCAGATCGGCCGGATTCTCCAGCACCGCCTGTCCTCGAATCGCAATCCAGGCACAGATTGGCGAAAGCATCAACGCCACGCCCAACCAGAAATGGGCCAGCGACGTGAACCGCTTCGTGTAGCTGTAGCCGGCCAGAAACACCAACACCGGCACGCTCAAGTAGAGCGGCAACGGGTTGTGCGGCATGAACAACAACGTGGCCGCCACGAAGCCGACGGCACAAACGATCGCAAAGGCGACCACACTCGCCAAGCTCAATTGCCCCGAAGGCAAGTGCCGGCCGGCGGTGCGAGGGTTGTTCGCGTCGAGCTTGCGATCGGCGATTCGATTCACGGCCATCGCCCAACTGCGAGCGGTCACCATACAAAGCAGAATGCCGACGAGGTCTTGCCAACGCCAGGCGAAGTCAGAATTCTCGCGACTGACCTCCCAGGCCATGACCGCTGCGAGCAGCGCAAACGGCAGCGCGAAGATCGTATGACTGAAACGAATCAGCTCAAGCATTTTGCGAATCGATTGGAACATAGCAGTCGCACACCTCGCGTGCGTTAAGTTCCCCATCGCCGCACAAGACCATGTTCGATTCCCAGCTGATCGAGAATTCGCCCCACCACAAAATCGACTAGGTCCTGAATCGTCGCCACGCCATGATAAAAACCAGGCGAGGCGGGCAGCACGCAGATACCGTTCTCGGACGCTTTTCGCATGCAATCCAACTGCAGGGTGGAGAGCGGCGTCTCGCGAGGCACGACAATGAGCGGTCGACGTTCCTTCAGATGCACCTGCGCGGCTCGCTGAATCAGATTGCCGGAAAGTGAATTGACGACCGAGGCCAATGTTCCGCCGGAGCAAGGGCAGATGACCATGCCGGAAGTCTGATGCGAACCACTGGCGATCGGAGCCATGTAGTCTTCGTGGTGGTGGTAGTGAATCTCACCAGGCGAACCAACATCGAACGACAGCACGTTGCTATCGCTAGTCGAAATGCCAGCCGTCTGGCGAAGCATACTCAGCTTACTGTCAGAGGCCTCGACCGCATCGCCCAAGAGCAGGTGGCTGACCTGAAAATCATCGAGGTCAACCGAGATTTCCAACTCGTGATCCAGTACCAGCTGCGCGGCCGGAGTAATGGTGAGGTGCACGTCGTAACCAGCGGAGACCAACACCTCGAGCAAACGAATGCCATAAATGGCACCGCTGGCCCCCGTCATCGCAACGACCAAACTCTTGTTCATGCTGGTTTCCTACCTACGTAAAGAGTCGCCACACCAAAGGTCATCGGCCGGAATGTCACGTCTTCCAGGCCGGTTTCGCGCATCATGTCACAAAGCGTCTCTCCCTGCGGAAATTGACCGACGCTCTGTGGAAGGTAATTGTAAGCTCCCTCGCGACTGCCGGACAACAGTTGCCCCAGCCGAGGAAGCACATGGCGAAAGTACCAACTGTAAATGCCACGAATTGGCTGCCGCTGGGGCATCGAGAATTCCAGCACGACGACCTGTCCGCCCGGTTTACAAACGCGAGCCATCTCTCTCAGCCCGGCCATGGTGTCGGTGACGTTGCGCAAACCGAAGGCGACCGAGACGAGCTGGAACTCATCGCTCGGAAAAGGCAACGCCTGCGAGTCGGCCTCAACCCAGGTGATTCGCTCGTTGGCCCCGATTCGCTTGCCCTTCTCGCGACCAATGTCGAGCATCTCGGGACAAAAGTCGGAGGCTACGATGGGCAGGCCGTCCGGCCCTCGCTTGTAGTACGCTAGGGCCAGGTCGCCGGTGCCCGTGCAGACATCAAGCACCGGCTCCGTGCCGACCGGCGGGGCATGCTTGACCGCCTTGCGACGCCAGTAGTGATCGATGTTGAGCGAGAGAAAATGATTCAAAAAGTCATATCGCCCGGCGATCTGGCCAAACATTCGCCGCACGCGGGTTTCCGACTTATCGACCTGTTCTTCCGTCCCCGCTGCCGGCTGCGCTGAACCAGCGTCATCGGCCGCAGCAGGCACTTTCTCGGCATTCTTCTCGCCAGCACTATCTTGTTGGTCAGTGATCATCGCGGGCAGCAATCGTTCTTCCGGCAAGTGCCGGGCGTAAGAAAGTGGTCGAGGGGCCAAGATGGTCAAAAGGCAAAGCGACAACGCTCCAGCGAACTAACCGCAGCGTCTCCAGCTAATTAACCCCGCTCCATGCCGCCGGTGACGATGATTGCCACCACACGAGCCGCATTTACGGGGAGGGAGACCATTATCTCGAAAACCAGCCCGCTCTAACAGTCGCCTAACGCAGCTGATCGCAGACCAGCAATTCGCGGCGAATAAGCCAAGCGGTAGCTACGCTTGAACGTCAGCGGCGGGAGCAGGAGTCGCCGTTCGAGGAGCCTTTCGCCGGCCGCCAGCAAACTCGTAACCGATGCCTGCCAGTACTCCCCAGGTGAAGTACCAGGTCGCTTCCAGCACCGGAATACTGCTCCCCGGCAAGGTGATGTCGACCGCCGTACCGCCAAATCGATTGTAAGCCTGCCAGTAATTGGGAGCGATGAAGTCGAAGAGGAGGACATAGATCGGCAGCACCACGGCCAGCGTGAGCACGCCCGACCAGAGCGATACCGATAAGAGATCAGGACGGAGCGAGACCATAATCGCGGCAAAGAACAGGAAGCCGACACTGCTCACGACCATCGAGTTGAAATCGTAGTAGCGAGAAAAGAACATCAGCCCTGCCAGGCCGACAATAAAGAATGCCACAAATGCAATCTCATATCGCTTGGGGCCGTACTTCATCGTCGTGCGAAACACCAGATCGTAGATCGTGGTGCCAATCCCGGTGATGCAGAAGCCGACCAGAATATCGTCAACCGCGATCGGCCCCAGCTCTAAGAACATGGGCGGGCTCCAGTAATCGTGCAGATACCAGAACTCGGCAAGCGGCCCCGCCAAGATCCCCAGCGCACTCGTCCGCCACAGCTTGAGACGCATGTCGGGGCGCAAGAAGTAAATCACCAACCAAGCGACAAGCAGCGCCACGCCGAAGAGGAAGTAAATGTACTTGTCGTCGATCATCGTGAAGTTGAAGCGTTAAGCGGGTCGGTACTTCGCCCCGAATGCAGGTCGCTGTTGTAAACGCCCCCGGCCGGTAATTCAATACGAGGGCCATTCAAGCGCATTCGCCTATTTCATACCGTACTCAGACCAACGCTCTGACACCAATTCACGTAATTCGCGGGCGTCTGCCTCCTGCTGACGGCGGTGAGTCGACGTGGCGAGGACCTGCGAATCGCCACACTTGGCGGTGGCGTCAACGGCTACCGAGGCAGCCCGCTCTCCGTCGACCGAAGCCGGCGGAAAGATCACGTCGTGCCGCGGATCGGCATGTTCTGCCATGCACCGCCAGACCTGGGCCTCATCGTTAACGTCAACGTTCGCATCGACGAGCATGATGAATTTGACGTCGCGTAGCGACTCCTCCGCCCACAATGCGGCGGCAATCTCGCGAGACTGCTGCT
Source organism: uncultured Planctomycetaceae bacterium (assembly GCA_964385715.1). GTDB lineage: Bacteria > Planctomycetota > Planctomycetia > Pirellulales > UBA7805 > MB-PLM-2. The sequence continues at coordinate 15,423 of CAYLRE010000059.1, read as the reverse complement.
CGAAATGTTTCTCAATCGCCACGAAGGCATACTGCCTGGGTCCTGTCTGCGGACGAACCAAATCGACAATGGCCGGCTGCCGTCGCAGCAGCCCCGGCAGCTCAATTCGCGAGATGTAGCGGAGGAGCGTGCTCTGCTCGTCATCTGTTGTAGCGACCAGAACCGGCTCGGCGCGATGCGTGACCATTTCCACTTCGATCTCAGCGACCTGAAGCCCGCCACTCGAGTTCTGGCTAACCGACTCGGCGTCGATGAATCCCTCGATGATCAGTTCCGCCTCGGCCGGCACCTGCAGCGGCACAGATCGTCCGCCTGCTACTTCGATTGGTTCTCCGACCAAGCAGCTGGCCACCTGGTAGCTGTCAAGATCCCGGCCCTCGGAAATACCGGCAAGCAGCGACAACATAGGCGGACCGCCGACCGTAACCGCGACCGGCATCCGCTCTTCACGCTCGGCATAGGCCGCGATCTGTCGCGCGATTGGATCACGCAGGCGATAACGAAGCTCTAGTCGCCTCCGCTCAACCACTGTGACATCGTACGAGGCGAGAGAACGTTGCTGCGACTCGGGATCGGTCGAGACAACAACCGCCGCAGCAATGGCCGGCGGTGAACCCGTACCGTTGGAACGTAACCAGGAAAACTCATCGAGTTGAATATCTCGCCCCAACTGCACGACCTGCTGACAGGCGGCGGTGGTGACGATCTTCTCTGGCACGAACGCTTCTTTCCTTAGCCGCTCAGCAAATGCCGACGCCAATTCGTCGAGCGAATCGCAGCCTAGAGCCAACAAGACTCGCTGTTCGCTGGCCAGCAAGTTGGTCAGCAGCGGAAAGGTGCGACCAGCAACCTTCGTGAGCAGCATTGCCGGGCCCTGATTGGCTGCCACGCGGCGCGCGATCTCGGTGATCTCCCCATCGGCGGAAACCTCAGCATCGATGCGAATGAGTTGGTCCTGTTCGGCCAATCGTTCCAGGAATTGTGGCAGGCTCTTTGGGTACATGTCCGGCATTGTATGGCGGAAACGGTAGCAAGCGGAACAGCGAATCGTCCTCCGTTTCGCGACCGCAAGCTTCCCCCTACAATGCGGCCATGAATCGGACCATTGAAGTACACATGCTGCCAGAGCTGGTCTCGCCGGAGACACTCTGCGATCAGACGGTCGTCGTCATCGACGTGCTGAGGGCGACCACCACCATCACCTATGCCCTGGCCGCTGGGGCCAAGACCGTGGTGCCTTGTGCGGACGTGGACCAGGCTCGAAAGCTAGCGGACGAACTAAACGAAGACTCGGCTCTACTTGGCGGTGAACGAGGCGGCGTCAAAATCGAGGGCTTCGACCTCGGCAATTCGCCAAGCGAATACGCACGGGAAACGGTCGCCGGGCGAACAGTCGTCTTCACCACCACCAATGGCACCCGAGCGATGGCCCATTGCCGAGATGCCAAGACGGTGCTCATCGGAGCTTTCGCCAATTTGGCGGCGATTTGTGATCACCTTCGCGGGGTGGAGCGTGTCCATCTACTCTGTTCCGGCACCGAGCGGCACGTGACCCGCGAGGATGTCCTCTTGGCGGGGGCGATCGCGGCCAGGCTCATCGATGGCGACGGATCTGGACAGAAGCAAACCTGGAGGCTCAGCGATCAGGCCCGGCTCGCCGAGCAAGCCTGGCGGCTGGTGGAATCGCGGCTTTGCGATGTCTCCCTCGCTGAGCAACTCCGCGACAGTCGTGGGGGGCGAAACGTCACCGCACTCGGACTCGACGCCGATATCGAGACAGCGGCCATCATCGATGCGTTTGATCTCGTCCCAGTGCTCGACCTGAACGCCTGGCAGATCAACGCGGCGAATTCTGAGTAGGCGTCAGCCGCCAAGTGAAGCTCGGCCCCCTTCAAAGCTCGGCATAGACCGGGTTTGGCATACGCATTACACTTAGCGGGCTACGGGGCGTTCTAAAAGACCGAGAGAATGCTGCCGACTCCTAGGGGAGAACGAGCATTTCGCCCGCCCACGAAATTAACACACAACCTGAGTTAGCGATCGCAACATCATGGAAATGGAAAAACTGGTCTCGCTCTGCAAACGACGAGGCTTTCTCTTTCAGTCGAGTGAAATCTACGGTGGTCTCAACGGTTTTTGGGACTACGGCCCGCTCGGCGTCGAACTGAAACGGAACGTCAAAGAAGCGTGGTGGAAGGACATGGTCACGGCGCACGACGACCTCGACGCGCCGGCCGGTGCCCCCAGCAGCTTCGAGATGACCGGGCTCGACTGCACGATCATCATGCACCCTCAGGTATGGAAGTGCTCGGGCCACTACGATCTGTTCCACGATGAGATGATCGACTGCCGGCAGACGAACAAGCGATATCGCTACGATCAGGTTCGCGGACGTTGGGTAGAAGCCAAAGGCCAGCGCATCTTCGTTGCCACCGTGGTGGAAACGCACGAAGAGGAAGCGAACCTACAACAGCGAGCGCAGAAGTTCTTCAAGCTGCGGGCCAAGAATCTGGACGAGTTGAATTGGGACGGCGACGTAATTGCCCTGACCGAGGTCGAAGACACCACGCAGGTGCTCGGTCCCGACGCCAAGGAACTTGGCACGCTGACCGAGCCGCGTGAATTCAACCTGATGTTCAAGACGATCGTCGGTGCCATGGGCACGGAAGAAGACGCCGCCTTTCTGCGACCGGAAACGGCCCAAGGCATCTTCGTCAACTTTAAGAACGTGGTCGACAGCACGCGGGTCAAGATTCCGTTCGGCATCGCCCAGGTTGGCAAGAGCTTCCGCAACGAAATCACGCCGCGAAACTTTACGTTCCGTTCGCGCGAATTCGAGCAGATGGAAATCGAGTTCTTCTGCCACCCTTCGCAGTCACCCGATTGGTACAAGTACTGGCGTGATCGCCGCTTCAAGTGGTACACCGATCTCGGCTTGGCCGGCGAGCGGCTGATCCTTCGAGACCATCACGAGGACGAGCTGAGTCACTACTCGACCGGCACCGCCGACATCGAATACCAGTTCCCGTTCCTGCCGGAAGGAGAATTCGGCGAGCTCGAAGGAATCGCCCATCGCGGCGACTTCGATCTCCGCAGCCACATGGAAGGCAAGCTCGATCCGAATACCAATCCGCTGACCGTAGAACTGAACGAGCATGGTCAGCCCAAGCATCGTGGTAGCGGACGCGACCTGAGTTATCGCGATCCGGAAAGCAACGAGAAGTTCGTGCCGCATGTAATCGAACCGTCGGCCGGTGCCGATCGAGCCACGCTGGCGTTTCTCTGCGAAGCCTACACGGAAGACGAAGCTCCGGATGAAAAGGGCAACATGCAGACGCGAACCGTGATGAAGTTCCATCCCCGCCTGGCCCCCATCAAGGCCGCGGTCTTCCCGCTGGTCAAGAAGGACGGTATGCCCGAAGTCGCCCGCGAGTTGTACCGGGAGCTGAAAAAGCACTTCCCGGCCTTCTACGACGAGAAGGGTGCGGTCGGACGACGTTATCGCCGACAGGACGAGGCAGGCACCCCCTACTGCATCACCATCGACGGCGACACACTCAGCGATAAGACCGTTACCATTCGCGACCGCGACTCGCTCGACCAGTCGCGAGTCAAGCTCGACGACGTGGTGGCCGAACTGACGTCGCGACTCCAGTAAAGCTGCTCTAGCAACTTCGGTAGCGTGATGAAGCCGTGCCTTTCCCAAGTCTGCTCGCTCAACTCGCCGTTTGAAACGGACGTCGAGGATTACGCGGCCGGTCATTGTGGTGCGATCGAGCTCTGGCTCGGCAAGCTTGAGACGTATCTTGAGTCGCACTCGCTCGACGACGTGAAGAAGTTACTGGCGGAGCACGAACTGCCTGCGCCCGTGGCTGCTTTTCAGGGAGGGCTACTCACAAGCCAAGATGACGCCCGAGCCGAAGCGTGGAAGCTCTTTCAACAGCGATTGGAACTCTGCCCTGAGCTGGGCGTCGAAACGCTCGTGGTCGCTGGCGACCTCATCGGCCAGCTCAGTGCGGAAGATCTCGAGCGGGTCAACGTCTCGCTCGCCGACGCTGCCAAGCAGGCGGGCGAGCATGGCGTGCGACTGGCGATCGAGTTTCAGGCCGGCGCTACGATCGGTAACAATTTGCCTTCCTGTGCGGCCATCGTCGAATCGATCGGCAGCCCGCATCTCGGCATCTGCCTCGACCTGTTCCATTTCTACACCGGTCCGAGCATGACCGAGGATCTGGCCTTCCTCTCGAAAGAGAATCTATTTCATGTGCAGCTCTGCGATTTGGCAGATGTCCCACGTGAGTTGGCGACCGATAGCGACCGCATCTTGCCAGGCGATGGAGACATTCCGCTCCAATCACTCGTCGCCCGTCTCCAAGAAATCGACTACCAAGGTTACGTGTCGATCGAGCTGATGAATCCGCAGATCTGGCAGGTCCCGGCGCGCAGCTTCGGTGAGATCGCGGCGACCGCCCTGCGCAAAGTTCTCGGCCAAGCCAGAATGACTTGAGCATTGTCCCGCTTACGACGACTCTTCGTCACTCTCGCCCGCCGGCTCCGGCTCGTCTCGAGTAGAAGGGAGCCCGACGTTCTTCATGGCCACCGCCAAGAGTAGCACTACCAGATTGACCATCCACAGCACGCCCAACCCCACGGCAACACTGCCGGCCAATAATCCGCCTGCCTCGTCGCCCATCTGGAGCAACAGAACGCTCAGACCGCCGACGACAATCACGGCCGCCATGAGAGCCACAGCGAGCCAAATCAGAACCAATAGAAATGAACGCGATGTCACAAGGATGTCCCTAACGCCCCTGGATCTTCCCTAAAGCGGCCATCTTCGCACAGCAGCCCGATCGCTGTCAATTACCGCACGGTAGGGTCGAATGACACTTGGGGAGCCCGCTTCTCAGGCAATTCAGAAGTCGATTCGGCGCTTCCCCGCCGAGAGGCCCGCGTACAGGCAGTCACTTGCCTCGACAACTGCCGGCACAGGACGACTGACACAATCGTCACATTCGCCAACCGTCTTGCGCGGTCTGCTGGAAATAGTTTGCCCGGTCTGCGGCGAACATTTTCGCAGGCCCTGGCTCGGACTCCCTATTTTCCAAGCTCCACCTGGAAAGCGGACTGCGAAATCGCCGTGACGCACCAAAGTACGAGAAGCAAGTCCTTTGTTTGACTTGTGTTGCGCGCGGGTGAGAATAGAACGATAGACGACACGGCCCCCGGGCGTCAGGGCTGCGCGGAATGCGAGCGGTCGTCGAGATCGAGCGGAGAACAGGAAACGAGATGATAAATCGCGGCAATACTCTGCGGCTTCTGCTGGCCGGGTGGCTGGCCATGACCGCCATGCTCCCGGCCAACGTGCAGGCGGCCAAGGTGCGTCTGAAGAATGGCCAGGTCCTCTCCGGCGACGTGGCCAACATCAAGACAATGGTCGAAGAATCGGCCACCGGTCCAGGCGGTCCCGACAACAATGCCATCGTGATGGTCGATGATGGGCTGCGCCGCACGTTCGTTTCTCTGCATCAGGTCCAAGAGATTATCAACGCGGCTCCCGACCCTGAGGAACTGTTCGTGCTGCAACACCATCGGTACGCCAAGGCGGGCAAGATGTTTGCGGCGATGGGAGCGAATGTAAAGACGAGTCCCTGGAGCGAATTTGGACGCCGCCGGATGACGATCTTCACCGGCGATGGCGCAAAGAACATTGTGCAAGGCATCTCCCAAATCACCCCGCGCCACTACGAAGTACGCAGCCTGTATGCGGAAGCTGCTGATCGCTTGCTACTCGACCAGCGATATGCGACCTCTTCGATGCCGTCGAGCGTAATCCGCAAGATCCTCTACAAGTCGATTGACTTGGACGACGCCGACGAGCGACTGCGTGTGGCCGAGTTCTTTCTGCAGGGGCGTCGCTATCGGGACGCGGAGAACGAACTGAAAACGATCGAAAAGAAGTTTCCGAATATCGAGGGTCTCGATCGGCTACTCAAGCAGATGCAGCAACTCAAGGCACGTGAAGCGCTCGTGGAAATCAAACGCCGGCAGCGCAGCGGTCAAAACGAGTTCGCACTCCGAATCCTGAATAACTTTCCCGCCGAAGGCATCGCCGGTGAAACCCTGTTCGAGGTCCGCGAGTTGATCGACAACCAGCGCAAAAACGAACAGCGGCTTGAGAAGCTCAGATCCGCAATCGGCGACTACCTCACCAAGGTGGAAAACCAAGATCATCGAGAAAAGCTTGGGCCGATCGTCGAAGAGATATCCAGTGACCTGCGAACCTCGAATGTCGGCCGTTTGGCTGCCTTTACACGACTATCGAGTGATAAGACCCTCAGCGCCGCGGAGAAACTCTCCCTAGCCGCCAGCGGATGGCTCGTGGGCGTAAATGAAGCGACGACCAACATCGGAATTTCTCTCTCGCTGTTTGAAGTTCGTGACATGATCCGCAAGTATCTGAACGAGCCGATCAAGGGCAACCGTATCAACTTGCTGACTGCCATGTCAGAAAAAGAAGGTAGCGCCCCTCGTTACGTCGACAAGATCGTCGAGCATATGACACCCGCTTGGCCTACCGGAGCAGAAGTGGAAGAAGAAGACGGTCTTTACGAAATCACGGTGCCTGGCCGTGGTCGCATGCCGGACGTCACCTATCAGATTCAGGTGCCACCGGAATACGATCCTTATCGCCGCTACCCAGCGGTGGTTACCTTGCACGGCGTTTATACCACGCCAGAACAACAGATCGATTGGTGGGCTGGTGGCCGAAGCAAGAACGGGATGCGGCTCGGTCAGGGAACGCGTCACGGCTACATCGTTATCGCTCCCAAGTGGGCTCGCGAAGATCAACGCAGCTACCAGTACTCTGGACGCGAACATCTGGCCGTGCTCGACGCGTTACGAGACGCCACACGCCGCTTCTCGATCGACGCCGACCGCGTATTCTTGTCGGGACATGGAATGGGCGGAGATGCCGCCTGGGATATGGGGATCGCCCATCCGGACTTGTGGGCGGGTGTGATTCCGATCGTGGCGGAAGTCGACTCGAACCGCTACAACTACAACGCTCGTTACTGGCGCAATGCCAAGCAATTGCCGCTCTACTTTGTCGGTGGCACGCTCGATGGCATGAAGTCGCTGAAGAACGCTCCGCAATACGACCGCTACCTGGGCCGTGTTGGCTACCAAGCAACAATCGTGGAATACTTGGGACGTGGGCAGGAGAGCTACATTGACGAAGTGCAACGTATCTTCGAGTGGATGAATCTCCAACAGCGAGACTTCCACCGCAGCGAGATCGCCGCCACGACCTTCCGGTCGTTCGACAACTTCTTCTGGTACCTCGAAGTCGACCAATTTCGCGACGGTCAGGTCATGGACCCCGAAGATTGGACCAGCAAGGGTGGCGCCTCAACCAAGCTCAAAGCGGTGATCAATAAAGACGGCAAGGGAAAAACCTTTGTCCGTGTTCAATCGGCCGCGGAACGAATGACCGTCTGGCTGTCGCCGGAGCTAGTCGACTTCAACAATCCGATAACCGTCTCGGTCCGCAACCTGGGCCGCGTGCGCAATCCGAAGCCAAGCATAGAAGCCCTGCTGGAGGATGTCCGCACTCGCGGAGATCGGCAACACCCATTCTGGGCGAGGATCGAGTTCGGCGGCGAATAGTTAGCGTTCGTTTCGCTTGACGATCTGCGGGGCGACCCGGCTGAGGAAGACGCCCGTGGCGAACCAACCTTCTTCTTCGCTTTCGACGAAGATACCGGCCGGTCCGAGATAGCGACGCACGATCTGGAACTCCGGCAGCTTGGATCCGTCGATCTGCTGCTCGCGAACCTTCTCGTCGTCTTCGTCGTCGCCAAACATCTGATTGAGCAGCTTGCCCATCATCGTGTCGGACTCGGGCATCTTACCCTGTCGCATCAACTCGTAGGTCGGACGATACTCTTCATCCGTACGAGAGAACGTGCGGGCACATACCTGATTGGCACCGAGGTTATTGAGTGCCGTCTGCACCATTTGGTAATCGATGCTACCGGCAAGCGTCACACGCTTGTCCGCCTCGACGAGCATCGACTCGATCAACTCGGGGTGCGTTCCAGTCAAGAGATAGCCATGAGCGACGGCCATTGCGGAAGTCGGCAGTGCCTTCTCCTCTTTCTTCTTGACCTCTTCATCCTCAACGACTTCGATTTCGTCGAAATTGAACTCCAACTCAAGACCTTCGAGTTCGGTCTCTTCTTCAACGACGTTCCAAAGGATGTGCTGATTCTCGCCGACACCGATGATCTTGCTAACAGCGTTTGGATCGCTTTCCATCAGTTTGTTGATCGTCTTTTTGACGGCCTCGGTATCCGTAACCTCGATCATGATTGCCAGCTGTTCGCTCTTGGGCGTGATCGGCAGCTCGTAATTCGTGGCAATCATCACGTGTTCGCCAAGATGGGCAACCAGACCTTCGCGAATATTGATCTGAGGACCGCTGGGATCTTTCTCCAAGCTCTCCAGAACATCTTCAAAGATTGGATCGTTGGCCATGCGATTCACGAGCGTCTTCGAATACTCAAAGGCGCTTCGCAGATCGGCATTGAAGGAAGAGAACGTCGCCAACTGTCGCGGTACCCAAGTCGGCGGCTGATGATTATTGCCGTTAATGAACTTGAGCATGCGAGCGGCCAGATTGTACTTGTCGGTCGACGTATCACCCTCTTTGCGAACCACGGCCGGGGCATAAATCATCGTGCGATGAAGAATGTCGTGGCTGCCATCGTAGAAATTGACGTAGCCACCAACGCCCTGAATCGCGTCGAAGCCTTCCGCCTTGAGAATGGCATGCATGTCCATGCCCTTGCGCGGCTTATCGCTGTTGCGGGCGCGGATCGCCTCCACGTAGCCGAATGGTTCGACGAACCAACGAAGCTCGGGGGCCAGGTCGCCGGCTTCCGAAGCACAACGCGACATTGTGAATTGGTAGGCCTTCAAATCGGCCAAACGATCGTTCGCCTGTCCGCTATATCGACCGAGCATTTTACGCATCTCGTCAATATCGTCGGTAGCGATTAGCTGCTGCTGTTCGCGATGCAGGGCGAACACGGCCGTCTCGGCCGGCGTCTCAGCGTTTTTCTTGGGGTGCGTGTAGACCAACACTTCCAGGCCACCCATCTGCTTGGTGGCGAGCGTGGCGTTCTTGCCCTTAAGATTGGCGTCGACCTTGCCCAGCAGTTCGTCGGCCTCTTGGAGCTTGTCGGTCACGTCAACGACGATCACCGACACGCCCTTGGTGGGCGAGACCTGGATCATGCCCATCCCGATTTCACCGGAAGGAACTGGACGCAGGTCGTCCCAGGCGAGGCCCAGTCGGTCGTGCGTCTTGCTCCATTTGTCGCGGAGCTGTTGTTCCAGATCTTCCGCAAACGGTCGCATGACCGGATCAGCCATCAGCTGACCGAGTTGCGTCTTGTTGAACTGCGATTCGAGAACGTCGAAGTTCGGAATCAGCACCACGCCTTTGGTCGTGTTAGGAAGAAGTTGATCCGTAGGCACTGCCGCGTCGAGCGAGGAGGAACTCCCAGCAACGAACGAACCGGCTACAACGAGACCTACAAAAAAACGACGATTAAACCAACGTAGCACGATCATTCTCCTCGGCCAGGCATAGTTGCGGGCGATGGTCGATTGGATTGCGACAGAACCGCAGGTGGGACGTATGGGGGGCAGACTCGTTGTTATATCGGTTGTTTGACCCTGTCAAAACGAATGTGATACAACGTCTGCTCAAAATCATGCCCCTCAGTAGCCCGTTAATCTTTACCGAGACGGTCAAATTTGGCAAGACAAGGCAAGATAGGGAGCCCCTGCCGATTACTGGCTTTTACCGGCTCTCGACCGCAGCTGGCGTCGCAAACTCACTGGATTAGGCTAGCCGCTCCCAAGGAAACATCATGAAGAACTTCCAGGCCGAGAACCTCAGCCACGATCCGCTGCACGGCTACATCCCGTTCACCTCCCCCACGGGGGTGCCAGCAGGAGAAACCTGTGAGCGGGAGATCATCGATCACCCCTGGCTGCAACGCCTCCGCCAGATCCACCAGCTTCAGACCGCCTGGTGGGTCTACCCCACGGCTGAGCACACTCGCTTTCAGCATGTGCTAGGCGTCATGCACATGGCCAGTCGAGCGATCGAACAGCTCTACGAGAGTTTGGCCGAACAGTGCGAAGACGTGCCGAGCCGCGGATACGTGGAAACGCTGATGCGGATGGCGGGGCTGTTGCACGACGTCGGCCACGGCCCGTTTGGCCACTTCTTCGATGCCAAGTTCCTGAAACGATACGGTCTGACCCACGAGACGCTCGGCAGCGAGATCGTGCAAAGCGAACTCGGAGATCTATTGCGCGGCGTACGCAGGAACCCGAATAGTGAAATGGCCGACGGCGAAACGCTCGATCCGGCGCAGATCGCGTTCCTCATCACCAGGCCGACCGAGAACGACGATGAAGGCCAGCCGCGGTGGCTCGTCTTCTTGCGAAGCTTGTTCTGCGGAATTTACACCGTCGACAACATGGACTTCGTTCTCCGTGACGCCTACATGTCTGGCTACAGCGCCTGCAGCTTCGATCTGGAGCGACTCCTACACTACACCTTCTTCAGCGATCGCGGACTGACGATTCACGACCGGGCCATCAATGCCCTGATCCGCTTCATGGGCGTGCGGGCTGACCTGTTCCGCTCGATTTACTTCCACCGCACCGTTCGTGCGATTGACCTCACGCTGGCTGATCTGTTTGAACAGAGTGCCGACCTGTTGTTCGAAGGCAATCCGCGTGAACACCTCGACGGCTATCAACGCTTCACCGAGTGGTCACTGCTCGGCGATGTTGCTCGTTGGCACGAATCAGATGATCCCCGTAAGCGAGAACTCGCACCGCAGTGGCGACGACTACTCGACCGGGATGTACCATGGAAGATGATCTGCCAGCGTCACAAGGTGTTTGAAGCCGACGACACTGAGCAGAGCAGTATCTTTAGTTACCAGGGTGCGGTGGAATCCCAGATCCGAGCAGCCCTGTCCAAGGAAGTTGCCGAGAGCCCCTTCCGCGTCGACGTTGCCCGGCACATTCACCGCCCGCATACGCTTGGCCCGACCGCCGGCATGAACTTCCTCTACGATTCGGCCCAGGACCAAACGCGACCGCTGACCGACGATCAACTCTTCCGGCAGCTGCCGACGAGTGCTCGTATCGTGCGGATCTACGCTCACGACGAACGCTATGTTGGGGAGCTTACGGCCGCCCTCGATCAGCTGCTTGGCCCGGCCAGCAAAGACGACGTGACAAATATGTAGTTCGCGCCGAAATCGCCCTCAAACGCCTCATGCGATGGTCAAAGTTGGACGGGCGACGCCGCCCCTGCCGCGGCGGTCCCCTGCCCTGCGGCAATTTCACCGGGTAGAATGTCGGTTTGCGTCGTCTCTCCTTTCGCCGTCAGGGCGAACTCCCTCTATTAATCACAATCGCTGACCTCAATCGCATGTCCCACGAACTGTATTCCAACCCGTTGATTACCCGTTATGCCTCGAGTGCCATGGCCCGGCTTTGGGGCGATCAGCGCCGGTTCGAAACCTGGCGTCAGCTTTGGATTCACCTGGCAGAAGCGGAGAAGGAACTGGGACTGCCGATCACCGATGAGCAGGTAGCGGAACTGAAGGCCCACGCCACGGATATTGACTTCGAGGTCGCCGCCGGACACGAACAACGGCTCCGCCACGACGTGATGGCCCACGTTCACACCTATGGTGATGTCTGCCCGAACGCCGCGGCGATTATCCATCTCGGTGCGACCAGCTGCTTCATCACCGACAACACCGATTTGATCCTACTGCGAGATGCCCTGACTCTGGTCCGGGATCGTCTGGTCGCCGTGATCGATCGCCTGGCGTCGTTCGCCGCCAAGTATCGTGACTTGCCATGCCTCGCCTACACGCATCTTCAACCGGCCCAACCGACGACCGTGGGGAAGCGTGCCACGCTATGGGCCTACGATCTGGTGCTCGACCTGGAAGAACTCCAGCGGCGGATCGATACGCTTCGTGCTCGCAGCACCAAGGGAACGACCGGAACCCAGGCGAGCTTCTTGAGCCTGTTCGATGGCGACCACGACAAGGTGGCCAAGCTGGAACAGCTGGTCGCCAAGAAGATCGGCTTCGACGCCACGTACGCCGTGACCGGCCAAACCTATTCGCGCAAGATCGACTCGCAGATCATCGACACCCTAAGCGGTATCGCCTCGAGCGCCCACAAGGCGGCCAGCGACCTGCGAATTCTGCAAAGCCGCAAGGAGTTGGCCGAACCGTTCGGCAAGTCGCAGATCGGCTCTTCCGCCATGGCCTACAAACGCAATCCGATGCGGAGCGAGCGAATCTGTTCGCTGGCCCGTTACGTGATGAGCATGCAGACGAGCACCGCGGCCACGCTCTCCACGCAATGGATGGAACGCACGCTGGACGACAGCGCCAATCGCCGCCTGGTGCTGCCGCAGGCGTTTCTGGCCATCGACGCCGTGCTTTCGATCTACCAGAACGTGGCCGACGGCCTGGTCGTGTTCCCCAAGGTGGTCGAGCGGAATCTGAATGAAGAGCTACCGATGATGGCAACCGAGAACATCATGATGGCCGCCGTGCGAGCGGGCGGCGACCGCCAAGACCTGCACGAAAAGATCCGCGTGCACAGCCACGCAACCGCCAAGGTCATCAACGAAGAAGGTGGCGACAACGACCTGATGGATCGCATCGCGGCCGATCCGGCGTTCAAGGAAGTCGATCTGGCCGAGGCGCTGGACGCCTCGCAGTTTGTCGGTCGGGCCCCCGAACAGGTCGATCAGTTCATCGCCGAAGTGGTCGAACCGATCCGCACCCAATACGCGGACGCCCTGAAGACGGAAGCGGAAGTAAGGGTTTAGGCCCCTAAATCAGATCCAACGGCCGGGTCGGGCGGCGTTGTTTGGCGAGGCAGTCGCTGCAGATGCCCTGCACGATGAGGCGGTGCCCAGTGACGCGGAAGCCATGTTCGCGACCGACGGCGTCGCGAATCTCTTCGAGCTTCTCGCTGCGGAATTCGATCAGGCTGTCGCAGCGCTGACAATGCAGGTGATCGTGCTGCGGATAGCCATAATCGTGCTCATAGACGCTACGGCCTTGTAGGGCCATCTTGCGAAGCAGCCCCGCCTCGGTCAGTTGATCGAGGGTACGGTAGACGGTCGCCCGACCGATGTTTTGGGCATCGGCGACGGCTCCCAGCTCTTTGAGCAGATCTTCAGCGTCGAAGTGCTCGTGGTGGCTAAAGACCTGCTCAACAATCACACGTCGCTGCTGCGTCATCCGTTTGCTGCGGCTCTGGAGAAACTCCTCGAACCGCTCCATCGGAGTCATCGCAACTTCAACGGTGCCTAGTGCAAATTCCTGCTTCATGCCTTCATTTTAGGTGCGCTCGGCGAGAGCGACAACCAGAGGCAGCAAGCCGACGCAGACGTACAGATTCGCCGGCGCAGCATAACTAGAAGGGTTTACTGTTGCCGCTAAGCAAGTTCGTCCAACAGTCGATCGACAGCCGTATCGAGCTTGGCATCAACGTCGTAGCTGCCATCGGCGATTTGAGCGCGAAGGGCATCGACACGATCCTGACGGATCTCGGGCAGCTCATGAACCTGAGCGAGAAAATCGGCTTCGGCCGAGATACTCACCTCATCGGCACCTTGGACCGAGGTCGTACGGCCAGCTGCCTGAGTGTTTGCGGTATTGTGTGGAGCACGAATCGGCTGAGCGCCGTGAACGTGAGCGGGACCGTTAATCTGCATATCTTCATCTCCCCGTAGGCCATTCTCGTAAGGCATGGCCGCGAACGCTTCGTCAAACGCCAGGGCGTCCAACTCGTCCGGGTCATGCGGCGAGAATTCGCCATCATAGTGTGGATCTGACTTTCGCATGGTTGTCCTACCGGCAATCGCCGAGATCCAATGGTTGTTTGCGAAATCGTTTCGAGTGTGTTTTGGTTCGCTTGCCACTTCAACCGGGTCGACCATGGCTGGTCTTGGTGGGATGGAGTTGGTTGATTCGGCGTCCTTCGCTAGCCAGTGGATTCACACCCTCGCGATATCTTTGTTTCCAATCGTACGTTTACAAGTCAGTTCGCCGGTGCCGCCGTCCTTGTCGATTGGATGATCGACTTCGCAAACCCCCGGGGGGAACACTCTGCTCATCGGACAGTTCGTTCACGACTTTTGACTGAAAACGTTTAGCGTCTCCTTACACAAACAGTGATTAGTATTGCAGCTGTAACACCTTTGACAGACGCCGTGTTCTTTTTCAGCAGCGCCGGTCGCATGGTTTGTTGAACAATCTCCGCATCGTCGTGCCTGGACCACGCGGAGGACGTTGCGTTGGGAAAACATTGCGGCCAAGTGTGACCACTCACACCGGGTGCAACAGTTACCACGCCGCTGCTTGTCGTATTGCCAGCTTTCGTCGCGCTCGCTACAAACCGACGGCTGGCCGACAAAGGGGGTGGAATTATAGGAATCGCGACAATACGCGGCAACGTCGATCCGTTGCAATCGGAACGGATCGCGCGATAGCACGAGAACACCTGGCAAGCTGGTCGCAGAGGGCGCGATCGTAGTGATGCTAGCACCGCCAATCGTCGCCAGCAGATCTGCGACGGACCTCCATTGGACGGACCGATCGGATTGCACCGATCGTAACGAATCGACGGGCAAAAAGGTCTCCAAGTTCGCTACCACAGAGAGTACCGCTAAGCGGTTTTCGCACCGGCGCAAGGTGTCCAACAAGCGCCTCACCATGGAGGCGTTTTTGATGCAGCCGGCGATCCCGCAGACGTTATCGGTCGCCAGCGTCGGCACGTTGACCAGCACCGTGACCTGCTCGAGAACTGCGGCCAGCTTCACCTGGATATCGCCCACCTGGGTGGGCTCCGACTGCCAGCCGAATGTGCATGGCCGGGTGCCGAGCGTCTCGGCCACGCGCGTCGGGGGGCCGATCAGAACGACCCGTTCGCGGGCGACGTCGGCCTGTCCGAGCGATCGGACAAGCTGGCCGGCCAACGGGGCGCCGGTGCCCAGGGGTTCGAAACCCACGGCATCCAGCGCGATGCCCACCACGTCATCCGGGCCGACCAGGCGGCGCCACGCTTCGGCGGGTTTCTCGACCTTCACGGCCAAGCACAGAGCGCGGTGCAGTGCGGTCAACAGGGCGTTCTCGTGAAGACGCGGGCCGGCCAGGATCATCGGGTCGACCGCGCGGGCAACGAGGGACTTGGCTTCGGGCGGTACCGGCCGGGTAGCCGGCAGATTCTCGAGGTCGGGCAGGTTGAAGGGTGCCTGCCGCTCAGGCGACACGCCGAGCCCGACAC
>CAYLRE010000058.1:0-20021 GCA_964385715.1 uncultured Planctomycetaceae bacterium | reverse complement strand
TCCTTTCGGGCTATGTGGGGTCCGTGATATTTCCAGAAGGCCCCCCGACACCGCTACTTCGTCGTCTTTTCAGTCGACTCTTTCGTGGCCACATCTTCCTTATCTTTTGATTTACTGACGACTGGCGTCGTTTCGTCATTCGCTTCAAGCAATTCTTCCGTGAATCGCGTGCGGTAGTGCATGCTGCTCTTCGGATTCGGATGACCGACCACATGACGATCGAGGTCAATCGTCTGGCTCATTAGCCGACCAGCGTCGAGGTCGAAACGAATCGTTCCTTCGCTCTCACGTTGCACCAACTGGGCTCGCACCTCAGCACTGTCCACCGGCGTGAGCACCTGCGTGGCTACATGAATCGTGGCAACGCCATGCTCGACGTTCTTGAGCTCGAAACGCTGCCGCGTCTTGATTCGCTTCGTGGCACCGCTCTCTAGCGTGAGCGTGAATTCATTCGGATGGGACCAGGTTTCGCCAACCGCGATCGCCTTCTCTGGTAGCGGCAACACCATCTGCGTCGGTTCCGAAGCATCGTCGGGGGCCAATTCTTCACGCTCAAGAATCTCACCGCGATCGGTCATCTTGATGCGAGTCAGCGGAACCCCGATTCGTTTGGCAACATGCTCGAACCCGCTCGGCGGCTTGTCGTCGCTGCGGCTGTCGTACTTAATCGCCTCGCGACCAGTAACCTCGTTCTTCATATCGACGTGGTCGACCGAGTGAACGAAGGTGACCTTGCCGCTACCATCGACCTCGCTGACGAACCAAACCTTGGTCGACTTGCTGACCGTACTGGCGGTCTGGCTGCTGCCTTCAATGGTGGTGCGAACCTGAGCCTGATGCACGACCTTGGCTCGCAGCGTCTCGCCTGGCTTGAACTTGTAGCGAAACAGATGCTTGCCATCTTCTGCCGCGGCGAAGCTCGTGCTGCCCAATAGCAGCAGGGCAACGATGAAAGATCGACCGCCGCAAAAGAGGCGGCTGTCCCGAAAAAACTTCCCTGTCAAATGCATGGCTCGAATCCTTTCGTGCCTTGAGCGATACCGGTTGTGCGACAAATCCGTTGTCGCGTTTGAGTTGTATCTTAATCGCGGCGTCGCCTGCGGGAGCGACTCGGCTGCCTACTCTTTCTTGGCTTACTTTTTCTTGGTTCGCAATCGTCCGCCCCAGCCGAGTTTCTCGCGGAGCGTTCGGTAATACGATTGTCCGGTCAACTGAATCAGTTGAAACTGCGGTTCCGCTTTGCGAATTCGCACTCGATCACCCGGCTCCAACGTGCAGGCACACTGGCCATCAACAATCACGGTTGAACCTGGTCGCGGCTCGGCAACGCGCATCTCGTACGTCCGCTCCGCCGAGTCGACTACCGGTCGCACCGTCAACGTGTGGGCCGCGATCGGCGTGATCACGAAGCCCTGCGCGTCCTTACGCAGGATCGGTCCACCGGCCGACAAACTATGGGCCGTCGAACCGACCGGAGCAGCCACGATCAGGCCGTCGCAACTATATGTAGTGACCCAATCTTCGTCAACGTAAAGATCGATATCGAGGATTTCAAACGGCCCGCCCGCCATCAGTGCCGTCTCGTTGAGCCCCAAGTGCTGGCAGACAACCTCCGGCCGGTTCTCGTCCGCTCCGCGAACCACCTGACACTCGAACATCATGTGGTTCACCAACTTGTAATCGCCGGCTTGAACCGCTGGTAGCTGTGCCAGCAGTTCGTCTGCCGAAAGATCGGCCAGGAAGCCGAGCTTCCCCAAATTGACGCCAAGCACCGGAATCTGGTGATAGCCGAGCTGCCGAGCGGCTCGCAGTATCGAACCGTCTCCGCCCAGTACGATGGCCAAATCCGCCCTGGCGGCGAGAAAGTCTTCCTCGCCATCGAGGTCATGAAAGGCGACGTCGGCAAACGCTTCCAACTGGGAACGAATTCGCTCCGCTTCGGCCGACACCTGCGGATGCCCTTGGTAACCGAGCATCAGAATGCTCAGTCGCTCGGTCGTATCGAGAGAAGATTCAGGGGCGTCCATATTCGATCGCTCGCGTGAAAAACTGCCAGGGAAACCGTTCTGCCGCACCAGACAAGAAGCAATCGCGGCCAGCTCGCTGACTTCATTGTAATGCACGAGCCTGGCCTAATTAACCCGAAGCGTAAGCGAGGGCAACTGAGCACGGCTTCTGCGACTAGCCGGGTGCCATGCCCACGTTCACGTGGGCATGTGGATTAGCGCGGGACGAAAACATGCTCACCCAAGGGTGAGCATGGCACCCAAGACGGACCCTCTGGTTCCCGTCAGGCACAGCCTGACCTACAGAATTGATGGATCCCGTCTTATCCTGTTCATCCTGTCAGAAGAAAAGAATCACCTCGTGATTCCCAAGGACGAATAGAGAGCGGCCGCGATTGGTGGCTAACCTAGCTTGCCTGACGCTCGGTCGGTTCGACTGCCAGGTCGAGACTTTCGGCCAGTTCACGACAGGTGGCCGCGATACCGGCCGCGTCGAGTTTCAGACTAGCCAAGAGATCTTTGCGATCGCCATGCTCGACAAATTCGTCGGGGGCACCAAGACGCTGCACCTTCACGCCGTCGACGCCAAGCTCGTTGACCGTTTCGAGAACAGCACTGCCGAAGCCGCCCATCAGGGCCGCCTCTTCGACCGTGACGATGAAGGAACATTCGCGAGCGGCTCGCTCGACCATCTCCTTATCCATCGGCTTCACGAAGCGAGCGTTGACCAGGCCGACATCGAGTCCGTCTTCGCGAAGCGTCTCGACCGCCTTCACGCCTTCGGCCAGTTGTGTACCGCAGACCATGACCACGCCGTGCTTCCCCCAGCGGATCACTTCCGACTTACCAAGTTCGATGGCGGTCTTGGGACGAGCCACCGTTTCGGCGGTCGCCTTGGGGTAACGAATCGCGGTTGGTCCGTCGTGCGTCGCCGCGAAGTCAATCATCGCCGAAACATCTTCGGCATCGCCGGGCGCCATCACGGCAATGTTCGGGAAGACACGCATGTAACCGAGATCGAACATACCGTGGTGCGTCGGACCGTCTGGCCCCGTCAGACCAGCTCGATCAAGCAGCATCGTCACCGGCAAGTTCTGCAGGGCGACTTCTTGAAAAATCTGATCGTACGACCGTTGCAGGAACGTACTGTAGATGTCGACGATCGGCCGCAAGCCAGCGCGGGCTTGTCCGGCGGCAAATGCCACTGTGTGACCTTCGCAAATGCCGGTGTCGAAGAAACGATTCGGGAATTTTTCGCGGACCTTTTCCAGCTTCGTCCCCTGGCACATGGCGGCCGTCATGATCGTAACCCGCGGGTCGTTGTTCATGAGCCGCTCAATGGTCGCCGCGGCAATGTTCGTGTACGCGGGCGAAGAGCTCTTCTTGGCAACCGGAACGACGTTCCCTTCTTCTTGCGTGAAGGGAGCGGGCGTGTGGAAGTAGACCGGATCCTCGGCCGCCGGGCGGAAGCCGTGCCCCTTCTCGGTAACCACATGTAGCAGCACCGGACCTTTGATTTTCTTCACCTTGGCCATGTACTTACGCATCTGGCCGATGTCGTGACCGTCGATCGGGCCCATGTAGCGGAAGCCAAGTTCCTCGAACAACATGCCGCCATGCAGACCGGCTTTGACCGCTTGCTTGACGTTGCCCAAGAATCGCTCGACCGGCTGACCAACGACCGGCAGCTTATCGAGCGTGCTAATGATTTCGCTCTTCACGCCGAAGTAGAGCTTGCTCGAACGCATGCGATCGAACATCTCAGCCAATCCGCCGGTGCGAGGGCAAATCGACATTTGATTGTCATTGAGCACGACGATCAGGTCCTTGTTGAGGCCGCCAGCATTGTTCATCGCCTCGTAGACGATGCCCGAGGTAAACGCTCCGTCGCCGATTACCGCCACCGACTTCCGATTCTCCTTCGGACGCAGCAAGTCGTCGCCCGTGCGGCAGCCCAGGACCGTCGACACGCTGCAACCGGCATGCCCGGTCATGAACAGGTCGAGATCGCTTTCTTCTGGATTGGGGTAGCCCATCAATCCGCCTCGGGTGCGGATGGAGCCAAATTCGTGGTAGCGGCCGGTGATCATCTTGTGGGGATAGATCTGATGACCGGTGTCCCAAATAAGTCGGTCCTTCGAGAAATCGAAGCTGGTATGCAGGGCCAGGCAGAGTTCAACCACACCCAAGTTCGAGGCGAAGTGGGCCGCGCGATGCGTGACCAGATTGCACAGCACTTCGCGCATTTCCTCCGCGAGCTGCTTGAGCTCGTCGGCGCTCAGTCGCTGAAGATCTTGCGGTGATTCAATCTGCGAAAGCAGCTTGTCCATTACCGGTCCCTTTCCGCCACAAATCGGGCCAGCGCTTCCAATCGCTCGGCCTGCGGGGCTAGCGATGCTACTGCGTCGATCGCCTCGCTTATCAGTTGTTCGGCACGCAGCCGACTTTCTTTGACTCCCAATAGGGAGGGATAGGTTAATTTCCCCTGATCCAAATCTTTTCGCAACCGCTTGCCGGTCGCCTCTTCCTCACCGTCGACATCGAGCAGGTCGTCGATGATCTGGAAGGCCAGGCCCAAACTCTCACCGAATTTCCTGAGAGCCGAGGCCTGAGCCTCGTCCGCCTTGGCGACCGTCCATCCCAACTCCAGCGAGGCGGTGAACATCGCGCCGGTCTTGCGACGGTGAATCGACTCGATCGTCGCCAGGCAAGCTTCAATCTCGCCATGCTCGTACTGCTCGAACAGACGCTGGCCCAGCGACTCGTCGAGGTCGTCTGCTTGTCCGCCGACCATGCCCACAGCACCGGCCGCTTTGCTCAGGATGCGAACACAGGCCGCCGCCGTGGCAGTGTCCGGAATCTCTTCGACCAACAGCTCAAAGGCTCGCGTCAACAGCGCGTCACCGGTGAGAATCGCGGTCGCTTCGTCGTATTGTTTGTGACAGGTTGGTCGCCCACGACGCAGGTCATCGTCGTCCATCGCCGGCAAATCGTCGTGGACCAGCGAATAGGCGTGAACCATCTCAATGGCACAGGCCGCGGGCAGGGCTGCCTCAACATCTGAACCGCAAGCTTCGGCCGCCAGTAACACCAAAATCGGCCGCAATCGCTTGCCAGGTGCCAGCAGGCTGTAGCTAATCGCCTCGCGCAGCGTTTCCGGACAGCCGTCGCCAAACTGCACCGCCAGTGGCAGGCGGTCGTTGATGAGGCTACCGAGCTGTTCGGCGATCTGCGGAAATGGTTTCAGGGCTGTCGATGACATCTGTGTGCTAGGCCGGCGGGTTCATCCTGACGCGTTCTCCTATCTATTACCGCCGACTTTCGGACAACTTCACCCACACTCGGGGCAGATCCTCAATGTCGGCAGAACGCAAGAACAGGAACCGACACCTTTGTGGGCGACTTCCCCCCAATCGAGACAGGATCGGAAGGTCACTCCGGGGAACGCTAAGTACCAATCATCATTGATACTTATGATTCTAAAACAGCGAACCCGAAGTGTCCACGTCGTCCGAATCGGCCGCTTTCGGCTTTTTCGAGGTTTTAGAGCTGCGGCGGCGGCTTCTTGAGGCGGCCTTTTCCTCTAAAGAAGAGTCGGCCTCGTCCTCGAATGCCGTGGTCACCGGGTTCCCTTCGGCGTCGACCCCACTCAACAGCTCGATCCGGGACTCAGCCTTTTCCAGCTGCTTGTAGCAGGAAGCCAACAGCTTGACGCCGTCTTCGTAACGGGTCATCGCCTCGGCCAGACCGATGTCACCCTGCTCAAGCTGCAGAACGATCTTCTCGAGCTTGCCGAGCGACTCTTCAAACACCGGCTCGGCTTCGGCAGCTTCTGATTTCTTCTTGGCCATAATGAAATCTGGATCGAGATATGAATTTGGTTGGGGGGGACGAGTTGCAGCGGTCGAACATCTGGAGCAGGGCAGGGGGCCACCTCGCACCGTTCCTATCGTACCGAAAGCCAGCCAGTCTCGGCAGCCGGCTCAGCGTTTTCTGCATCCGCTTCCAAGTCCTCCCGCGACAGGATCGAATCAACAGAAGTCCTGCTGGTTGTAGTGAAGAAACGGTCCTTCAGAGGCAAGAAAGACCGGCTCTAGGCTCCCGTCCGACACGCCCGATAACTTGCGACTTCCGATCGAAAGCGGTAGATTGCTAGGCGTTAATGGCCGGAATTCGCCGTGCCATCAACACTTACGAGTTTCCGCTCCCCGGAAACTCCCCTCCCCGAAAACAACGACAACGGACGAACCTGATGAGTGAAACGGAATCGCCGATCGTGGGCGTCATCATGGGCAGCCAATCCGATTGGCCCACCATGGAACAAGCGGCCCTAGTCCTCGAAGAGTTCGGCGTCCCGCATGAGCGTCGGGTTGTCTCCGCGCACCGCACCCCCGAGTGCATGGTCGAATACGCTAAAGAAGCCGAAGATCGCGGGCTGAAAATCATCATTGCCGGCGCCGGTGGGGCCGCTCACCTGCCAGGCATGGTCGCCTCGTTGACGACGCTTCCGGTTCTGGGCGTGCCGGTCAAATCGCGGGCCCTCTCCGGTCTCGACTCACTGTTGTCGATCGTGCAGATGCCGGGCGGAGTGCCGGTCGCGACGCTCGCGATCGGCGAATCGGGCGCGAAGAACGCCGGACTGCTGGCGGTTCGCATGCTGGCCAATGAAATGCCGGAGCTGCGGGAGAAGCTCAAGAAGTTCGCCGCCGATCAACGAGATAAGGTGAAGGAAGGATCCGAACTATGAGCGAGCCCGTTTTGCCCGGAGCGACGCTGGGAGTGTTGGGCAGCGGTCAGCTCGGTCGCATGTTCGCGATTGCCGCCCGCCGTTTGGGCTACCGCGTGCATGTATTCTCGCCCGACGACGACACGCCAACCGGTCAGGTCGCCGATCTGGAAATTCAATCGGCCTACGACGACCTGGATGCCGTCGCCAAGTTTGCCGAGCAGGTCGAGGTCGTCACGTTTGAGTTTGAAAACGTGCCGTCGGCCACGATCGATGCCGTTAGTCGCTACGCCCCGGTCTACCCGGCGGGCAACGTCCTGCATACCTCGCAGCAGCGGCTGCGTGAGAAAACCTTCCTGAGTTCGATCGGCATCGCGGTCACCCCGTTTCATCCGATCCAATCCGCGGACGATATTAGCAGCCTTAGCGACGAAGATTTTCCGGCCATCTTGAAGACCGCCGCCTGGGGTTACGATGGCAAAGGTCAAGTCAAGGTCGCCACGCGGGCGGATATCGAATCCGCCTGGGACGAGATCGATCGACAGGAAGCGATCCTGGAACGATTCGTTGACTTTGAATGCGAGCTGTCGGTTGTCGGTGCTCGCGGACGAGATGGATCGGTCCAGACCTACGAACCGATCATCAACTCGCACAGCAATCACATCCTCGATCTCTCCGTTACGTCAGGCGATCTGTCGCCGGCGCTGGCCGAAGAGGCGAAGAAGATGACGCGAACCATCTTGGAAGAGCTCGACGTGGTCGGCGTGATGTGTGTCGAGTTTTTCCTCTCTACCGACGGCCGGCTACTGGTCAACGAACTCGCACCGCGACCGCACAACTCCGGACACCTTACGATCGACGCCCACGCCACTTGCCAGTTCGAGCAGCAGGTGCGGGCCGTGTGTGGCCTGCCACTTGGTGCCCCGACCCAACTGCGACCGGCGGCGATGGCCAATTTGCTTGGCGACCTGTGGGAAGCAGGCGAGCCGAATTGGGCCGCGGCGCTCGCCATGGATGATGTGAAGCTGCACCTTTACGGCAAGAAGGAAGCCCGCGCCGGCCGCAAGATGGGGCACCTCACGGCGCTGGCCGACACCGCGGAAGAGGCGGCCAAAAAAGCGAAGGCCGCGCGACAGGCACTGCTCGCCAAGGAACCGCAAACGGCGTGAGCGGCCCGCTTAGTTTTTGGACCGGCTAGGTTAGCCCCGTTGAAGCACCTAGACAGCCGCCCCCGAGGTGCCCTACAATATTCCCTCTTACGGCGTGACGGAGGTTACGCTAGAAACCCGCGTTTCAATTCCCGCGTTACCAATTGGCACGCGTTTTGATTAACAACACGGGGCGGTAGCTCAGTTGGGAGAGCGCTGCGTTCGCAATGCAGAGGTCGAGGGTTCGACTCCCTTCCGCTCCACTCACTCAAACCCTGAGAAACGCTAAGTTCCTCGGGGTTTTCTTTTGCGCGGGGCAAGTGGCATTCCACAAGCAAATACTCACGCCGCTCGGCGTTGCTGTCG
Organism: uncultured Planctomycetaceae bacterium; assembly: GCA_964385715.1. Lineage (GTDB taxonomy): Bacteria > Planctomycetota > Planctomycetia > Pirellulales > UBA7805 > MB-PLM-2. The sequence continues at coordinate 11,775 of CAYLRE010000058.1, read as the reverse complement.
GTCGACTTGTTCCGTTGTCGGCTCCGCCGCGGCAACGACACTGGCCTCCTCCGGTGGCACCATCGATTCTTCACCAGAAAGCGGGATCTCCAACACCTCGAGCGGTTCATCCTGCAGCGTGACGAACTTGGTGCCGTCGAAGATAACTTCGCGAAAGTGGGTCGTCACTCGCCGTACTGGTTCTTGTCCGAGAAACCGCGGCAATCGCCCCCAATAGAACAACTGCCCGCCAGGAGCCTTGAGCCAACGAGGGCACACCGACTTTGAAACTCCGCGATTGAAGTTCGTGAAGAACGCCAGCATGTAGCGGTCGTGCTCCTCTTTCTCATGCTCCCGGTAAGGCACCGCCCCGAGACGCTCAACCACTTTTTGTAGCTGCGCGGGATCCGATAGAGCCTCGTTGATCTCGTGAGCACGCTCCCACTTCTTGATATGACCGCAGTGCCGGGTCATCCGTTTGCGTTTGGAGAGAAAGTAGCCTGAGCTGTTGCCGAAGATGCGATCGTTGGGGGCCATGAAGTCGTTGTACAGACCGTAGACCTGGCCGCTTACGCCTTCAACTCGCCAATCGGTGCGAGCAACGAGCGGCGTATCCCACCACGACAACCCAGGCGGACGCCACAACTTGAGCCCCATCGTCAATGTAAACACGAGCGCGCAGCCCAGCGTTCCATTGACCGGATTAAAGATTTGCGAACTGACCGCCTCTGGCAAGAAGTACAGCGCGCCGGCCAAGGTCGCTAGTACCGCCATGTTCTGCCAGAACAACAAACCGACCAACAGGAACACGGTGGCGTGGAAAACCACGAGCGAACAGAAGACCGCCATCGCCACGTGCCGATCGAACAGTGCACACGCGGTAGCCAGTTCCATCAGCACCGCGGACGCCTGGAGCGATCGATTGAACGTGCGCATTCGATTCGCCCAACGAATGACTCGCTCTTCGGTCAAGAACCAGGACCATCCCCACTGGTAGGCGGCCAGCGTCAGATAGTCCAAGCGATTGTGCAAGATCCAAGAGTACCATCGTTTTCCCAATCGGCATTTGCTTACGCCCGCGACCGCATACTGGGCCCCCGGAATTAACAACACAGCGAACCAGGTTGCTGCGGTCACCGGCGGCAGTCCTTCCATCGTGGCACTGAGAATCAAATATGCCAGCCAGGACGACAGCACGATTAGCGAGATTCGAAACTGCAAATGCTGATGATGCTGCCAACCGCGAAAGTAATTGGCCGCGGTGAAAAGCAGCAAGAAGATGAACCCGGGGTAAAAGATCACACCGGCTGCCGCGAGCAGCATAACCAGCCGCGGTCCGATCAAGCGTCTGCCGGTAGCCAGGTCGACATCCATTGTGGCCGACTTCCAGGCCAGCATCACCGCGGCGACCCCGACGACAATCCGCAAGCTCTGCGTCGGATCGATCGCTTTCCAATGCATCGTGGGATAGACGATCAGCGACAACAGCGTGGCAACGACCGGTGGCACGGAGCGACTACCGAAATAGCGATCGAGCTTCTGCAGGCGACGTTCATGGCGACTGCCCAACAGATCGTCCCAATGATGCAGCATGCGTGGCTTGGTCGCGAGCGTTGCGATCTTGAGCGGTCGATAGATCACCAGCGTGAGCAGGATGATCAAGTAATCGATTTGCGTCATGAAGCGATTCCGAGCAGATCTGTCGCCGCGTGATTGGCGAAACTTTGGGGCCGCTGCTCTTTCGGAGCCGGCGTCGGACGGGAGAGTACCAACACCTGAACCAGGCCGGCAACATCAGGGGGCCGCTACCTCAAGAAAAAGGGCCAGCTAGCGTAGGCTCGCGTGTGCCTGTTGGACACGTTCTGGAGCGATTCGAGCTGACCGTTGGGCGGAACATTGCGGCGATTGGTGCATGCACGTCTCGTTTCGAGACAAGCTTCTCTTGCTTCCGCGATGAGATCCGCGATAGATTTGCCGCCACGGTTAACGCGTGGCAAGAGCTTCACAATGGGAAAGCTAGTTATGAGCGAAGAGAGTTCCGGTTCATCCCAGCGTGATCCATCTCCAACGGGCCCATCATTAGTTGACACTGCCCAAGCCCCGCCGCTAGGCCGCCGCGACTTGATCACCGCGGTGGCGATCTTCATCGGCCTCTTCGCTCTGCTCTACAACTCGAAGGTGCTTCAGATCAGCGATTCGAAGTACACCATGCTGTTCAGCGAACAGCTGGCAATCAATCAGACGCTGAATGTCGCCGAGTACTTTGCGCCGCACGTCGATTCGAGCGACTACCCCAAGGCGAAGCCCGACACGCATTGGCCGCGGCATGTCCGGGAAGTGAACGGGCGGCTTTACCCGTTGTATCCGCCCGGAACAGCCGCGCTTTCGTCGCCGTTCGTTGCCGTCGCGCGACTGTTTGGCGTCTCCACGATTGACTCGGACGGACGCTACAACTCCCTGGCCGAAGATTTCCTACAACGGTTGATCGCCGCGATCCTTATGGCCGCCGTGAGCGTGGTGTTCTATTTCACGGCTCGCGTCTGTCTCGATCAGCGCTGGAGCCTGCTCGTCGCGATCGCCGGAGCTCTGTCGACACAAATTTGGAGCACCGCTTCGCGCGGCATGTGGTCCCACACCTGGGACATCGTGCTGCTTGCCTTGGTGCTGTTTCATTTATTCAAAGAGGCAAAGGGGCAGACTCAGCTACGCCCCATCCTCGTGGCGACATTGCTATCGTGGGCATTCTTCGTTCGCCCTACGGCGGCGTTGTTTATCATTCCCATCGGGCTCTACGTCTGCCTCTGCCGACCGAAAAGTGGAGTGCTGCTGGCGATCACTGGTCTCGCTTGGCTGGGACTGTTTATCGCCTTCAGCTATAGCACTTATGAATCTCACCTGCCGATCTATTACCAGAAGCACTCCTCGAAACTAGACTTCTCGACCTGGGCCCTGGCGTTATCTGCCCAACTCATCTCGCCCTCGCGAGGCTTGTTAGTCTATGTGCCGGTGCTGCTGATGTGCGGCTACGCCCTGATTCGCTATCGTCAGCATGTCGCTCCCAAGGCATTGTGCCTGACCTGCGTGATCATCGTGCTATTTCACCACGCGTCGATCGCGACGTTCAACAACTGGTGGGCAGGGGTCTCCTACGGGCCTCGCTTTAGTACCGATATCGTACCGGTGTTCGTGCTGCTCGGCGTCATCGGCTTGCGGGCGGCGTTGGACTTTCGAGCCCTTCAAGCAGCAAACCCAGACACCCCATCCACGGAACGACGCCATCGCGTGGAGTACGTCGTATTGTGGTTCTGCATTGCCTGGGGAATGTTCGCCAATGGCGCCGGAGCGCTGACCAACAACGACTGGAATCGGAATCCGCAGCCGATCAAGGAAGATCCGATGCGGACGTTCGACTGGAGCGACCCGCAGTTCTTACGCGGCCTCTGATGGGCGATGGGCAGTCGATGGCCGAGATGAGCGAGTGTCTGTTTTACTGGCCAGTTCGCACCAGTGATCGAACACAGGTCGCAAGCTCTTGACCTCGGAGTAGTAGGCAAACGCGCGTTCGGTGGAACGACCGCGGCACAACGTCCATTGCTCGTCCGACCAGTCGAGCGTCGAGAGAATCAACTCCGCCGCCTCGTGGGCGTTCTTGCAGACAGCGCCGGCGTCTCCGATAAAATCCCTTGCCGAATCGCACATCCGATCGATCACAAACGCCCCAGTGGCCATCGCTTCGGCAATCGCGGGCGACATTTCGTACGCCGCCTTCTGGTCCCGTGTGTGGAGATAAATCCCCGCTTTGGCAGTCAGCTCATCGATCTTGGCCTGCGACGGGTCGACGAGTATTTCGACGGGACTCGCTAGGCTTCGGTTGCGAGCCTCTAGCTTCTGCAGCAGGTCCTGCTGACGGGCGACCGTTGTCGCGCAGAGTACGAAGCGGTGCTGCGGGCAGCGCTTCGCAACTTCAACGAATGCAAACAGGTCATTGTCCAGAAGAACTTCCGCACGTTGCAGTACGAGCCGCGGATCCTTCACTCGCGATGGTGAAAACCGCTGGCCGTCGAAAGCCGGTAGAAGTGACGTCACCTTCTGCAACGGGCCTTCGGCCATATTGTTCGGGAAGGCGAAAATCTGCGAGACCGCCTCGTTCTGCTGCAATTCCTTCAGCAACTGCGAAGACGTGCTCGCGTCCGTGTTTTGCTGACGAACATCTGGGGAACGAGCACCGTCGCGAACCGTCATCGACAGGTCGTGCTCTGCGACCAGCGAGACATTCCGACTCGCCACTGGTAGCCCGACAGCATGAACAAGATGCGGCCGGAACGACTCGATCGCCACCTCCAACGTACCGGAATGAACAACGATCTGCGGCGAAAGTTTTCGGCCCAACGCCGGGTCCCGCGACCAGACTTCGACCTCTACTCCCCAGCGCCGCAGGCAAGCGATCTCCGTGCGAATCCCTGCACGTCGCGCCGACTCATGGCCGTCCGCCAGATATAGCACCCGCACGGAATCAGCAGCCGGCGGCAACAGAGCCTTCTGCACAAGGTAAGCGTTGTAGGCGAAACCAACGTTGGCGGTGATGCTGTCCGGTTCCGCGACATAGTAGTCACCGCTGATCCGGGGAACCGCCAGAGGATCTTTTGTGCGAGTGTATCGCCCAATGAAGTCCCAATCGGTCAGTCGTGTGAGTTCTTGGCTGAAGCCGCCTTCCCGCTCGTAGACATTGCGACGGTGCGCAAACGTATTGATGTCGATTCCTCCTTCACGAATGAAGGAGTCATGATCGAACTGAATTGCCTGAACCCAAGATCGATATCGACCACGATCGTGATACAACTGCGCGAAGTAGAGGCATTCCTGCTCGGGGTGTTCCGCGAAGGCCTGCACCACCTGAGCAAGATAGTGTGGATACCACTGATTGTCGGTGTCGAGATAGGCGATCACCTCGCCCGCGCTCTCGCGGAGACCGTAGTTGCGTGCGGTGCCGAGTCCAGCATGATCCTGTCGCACAAAGCGAATACGAGAATCGCCGGCGTATGGAGCGAGAGCGGCTGCTAGATCGTCCGTGCTGCCGTCGTCAATCACGATCAATTCCCAGCGTGTGTACGACTGCGCTAGAACAGTATCGATGGCCGCGGAGATCATGTGAGCACGATTCCAGCAGGCCATGAGGACCGACACGAGTGGCCCTGGCTGCAATGCCGGCTCCTGCGACGCGGGCGGCAGTTCGCTATCGAACGTCGACGAATGGCCGTGTGATTGCGCCAGCCAGGCAATTGAATTCGAATGTAACCTCTGCTGATGATAAAGCGGGCCGAGGTCGATCCCCGCCACCCGCTCAAGCAAACACTCAAACTCCTCGCGAGGCACACCGCCTAGGCGTTTGAGCACCGTCCTCGCCAAGCGGCGGCGCAGTCGGCTCCATTGACCGCGCAGCGAGCGATAATTCACTCGCGTCAATAATTTGCGCATTCGTGGAAACATGAATCGTCTCACTACTCGAAATCTTCTCGCGCAAAGTGCCTGCCCGAGAAGCGGAACGTTAGCCATCTTCACCGACTGGCGGCAAGACAGATCTCGCGTTGTCTGGCTGTGCAAATACGGCCTGACGCAGTCGCCCATGCAACGCGTTACCGACCGAGACCCGGCCGCTAGCAATGCTGGTACCTGCAACGACGAACCGCCAACGATCGGCTCCAATGAATCTCCAATGAATAACGACGTTCTCCCTTTGACATTGACCCCACCCCCCGCTCTTAGTAACTATTCCGCCCTGCGCACATCCAAAAAACGAAGGTCGTACAAAACGACAGCCGAGCGATAGGGCATTCGCATGCGCGAGGCTGTGGCTACCGCTATTGGCACGTCGCCCCGTTATCAGCACGAGCAGAATCGCCCCCTCACACAACGAGCCCCGTCGCTAAAGCACGCAGAGCACTCGCATGGCAACTAGTTCGTTAAACGAGACGAATGAGACCACGGTCCATGCGGTCGCACATGGCGGAGCGAACGCCGCTATCCCCTGGCAGCCGAAGAAGCGGGTACTCATCGACGGCATCAAGCTGCTCGATGACCGAATCGACGGAATCCATCGCTATGTCCGCGAACTGCTGGTCGCCATGAGCGATGCTGTGCAAACACAAAGATTGCCGTGGCAGATCGACGTCTCACTCGGCCGAGCCGGCGTATGGCCACTCGAAGAAATCGCCTTGGAGACGGATGTCGAAGGAATCCTGAACAAGCGGATTCCGACCTTACTTTTGAACAATCGCCGCAATCCGCTGGTGCGGTCACGGCAACGTCTGCGGAATCGGTCAAAGCGAAACATCGGCGGCTATCTCAAGGAGACAGCCCGCTACCGCACGCTAAAAATCAGCCGGGGTGTGGTTTCACGTGTCCACAAGACGAAACAGTCGCTGCATCATCTTGGCCGCCGTTACGACCTGATTCACCTCACCTTGCCGAATACCGCGGGCTTTTATCGGCGCTATCGTAGCCCGCTGCTGATGACCGTTCACGACCTGTCGCATCTCGTATGCCGTCTTCTGCTTGACGTGGCGAATGTGGAATCGTTGGCGGAAGGGCTCGACCTAGCCCAGCAGCGCGACGCCTCGTTTGTGTCGGTATCGCATGCGACCAAGCAACAAATGGTCGAAATGCTGGGTGTGAGTGAGGCTCGTATCGATGTCGTGCATAACTCCGTCAAGCACGATACCTTTCGGCCAACTGCCGAATCGCATCAGCACCAGGAGATTCGCAACCAGTACGGCATTCCTAACGGCAAATTCCTGCTCTGCTTGGGAACGATCGAACCGCGCAAGAACCTGCGAAACATCATCCAGGCCTTTCGGCTGCTCCTGAAAGAACATCCCGACACCGACGTACATCTTGTGCTGGCCGGCGGAATGGGCTGGGAGAACGAGCAAGAAATGAAGGAGGCGATCCTCGCCTGCCCCAAGATCAAATACATCGGCTACGTCGATGACCAGGACCTGCCCGCACTCTACTCCGCCGCAACGGCCCTTTGCTACGTTTCTCGATACGAAGGCTTCGGCCTGCCAATTCTGGAATCGATGGCCTGTGGAACTCCGGTAATCTACGGCGACAACTCGTCGATGCCGGAAATCGCGGAAGGGACCGGTCTGCCGGCCGTCGCCACCTGCACGACAAGCATTCAGCAGGCAATGCATCGCATCGTTACCAACGACGAGCTCCGTGATCATCTGGCGTCCCAAGCATTGCAAAAAGCGAACACGATGACGTGGACTCAAGCTGCCCATCGCACGCTCTGGAGCTACCAAAAGGCGATGGGACTGCTACCCGCAGCGGATGGACTGCGACTCTTCGATCCGGACCAGTTGGCGCCGGAACAGTTGGGCACGAGGACCGCGTCCAAAGAATCAATAACGCCCGAGAACCACGAGTCGCCCCGTGCCGCCGCGTAGCCAGAAACAATCTTCGCCGAACCCTGACTCGCTCTGGGAAACAATTCAGTTTGGCGCCGGAATTCTCTGGTCGGCCGGACGCGGGAATTGTATCGCCATGGGAGCGGGAGCCTTGGTCTCCGCGCTGCTCGCGCCCGTCACCGTCGTGGTACTGGCCATGTTGGTGTCGGAAATCAGCTCGATTCTGGCCGACGGAGCGAGCAACAGCGAAACGCTCACCTTTTGGATCATCATCGCGGCCGCCGCGGCGTTCGTGGGAATTGTCGTCGGATCCTTCCAACGATACTCCAAGCTACGACTGAGAGATTCCCTCTCGCTAAAGATGCAGCGAGAGGTACTCACCCATGCCGCCAGTCTGGATGCCAGCGTCCTCGACGACCGACGGTCGCAAGACATTCTCGCTCGCGCTAGAAAAGACCCGGGCCAAACGGTCCTCAAGTTACTCAACGGGCTGATCGAAACGGTTTCCGGATCGATTCAACTGCTAAGCCTGGCCGGCGTGCTCATCTGGATCGAACCGTGGTGGTCGCTTGGCCTGTTAGCGGCCGTGATCCCGTTCGTCGTGTCGGCGTACTTCATTTCGCGGGTTCGCCACCAACGAAATCGCATCAAGACGACCCGACGTCGCTGGACGCGATACTACTCGAAACTGTTGACGCATCGCGAATCGGCTTCTGCGGTGAAGATCCTGTCGCTGGCTCCTCTGATGCTAGACCGACATCATCATCACATGCAGGATCTTACCGAGGACAATCGCCGCATTGGGCGACTCGAAGTCGGGCTCAACCTCGTCGCATCGCTGGTACTGCTCATCGTCATCAGTGGGGCACTTTACGTCGCCGCACAAAAGGCCGCCACAGGCACACTCGAAATCGGCGCCTTCTCTGCGTTTTGGATGGCGGTCTGGAAGTTTCGAGCCGCGGCCTCTAAGGTCGGCGGCTCCGTCTCCGGCATTCAAGGAGCACGACTCGCCATTGGTGATCTCAAAGAATTCTTCGCCCTCAGGCCACGCATGCAAGACGACGGCACCCAAACGCCCAAGATCAACGGAAAGCTCGAGTTCAAGAACGTTTCATTCCAATACACCGAAGACGCTCCACCGGTTCTCGAGGATGTTTCGCTGACGATCCTACCGGGAGAGACCGTCGCACTGGTCGGCCCCAATGGCGCCGGCAAGAGCACGCTCGCGAAACTCATCTCCAGGCTCTACGAACCGACCAGCGGCGAATTCCTTATCGACGGCATGCCCGCTAACGAGATCCAGCTACGTCATTACTACGATTCGGTCTCAATGGTGTTTCAATCGCCCAATCGCTATGAGGCGACCGCGGGCGAGAACATCGCCTTTGGAAACTGGAATGAGCTCAAAGACGATCCTGCCCAAGTACGCCGCGTGGCAGAAATCGCCGGCGTCGACAAGGTCATCGACGAACTACCTGACGGCTACGACACCGTCCTGGGACGCATGTTTGGCGAGTGGGATCTCTCCGGCGGCCAGTGGAAGAAAATCGCCATTGCCCAGGCGCTCGCTGCCGACCCGCGCGTCGTCATCTTGGACGAGCCAGCTGCCAACCTGGACTTCGAAACAGAGAGCTTGCTCCACTGCCAGCTGCGCACGCTACTGAAAGACCGTACCACCGTATTGATCTCGCATCGGTTCTCCACAGTGCGAATGGCCGATCGCATCATTGTCATCGTCAATGGTCGCATTGTCGAACAAGGAACCCACACAGAATTACTCGGACAAGCCGGCCTCTATGCGGCAATGTGCCAGTCGCATCGCTGCATCATTGAGGGCGATGAACCGAAGCACACCAGGTCCTCAACAGAGATCCTTACCATGAATCCGCGGGAGGAGTTGCGACGTGATCAGCGAGCCGCATAAACCCGCCACTACCGACCGTCTCTGCTGTCTGCACATTGGAATGCCGAAGACGGCCACCAAGACGATGCAGATGAGTCTGTTCGCGCAGCACCAGGAAGTCGACTATCTGGGCACCTACACCGGTGCAGGCCGAAAGTACTTCCGCCAGTGCCGCACGCCTGGAATCCAGCAACTAATGAGCGAGTTGATCTGGGATCGTATTAAAACACCCGATCTAGATGCCGCTCGGATTCTTTATCAAGAAGAAGTCGCGCCTTCGCTTGCGAACGGAAAGGTTCCCGTCTGGTCCTGGGAGTCGCTCATGGAAAACCGGCCGGAAGTTCAGCGGCAAAGAGCCGAGAATCTCCGCGCCGTGTTTGGGCCCTGCAAGATCATCGCCACTTTGCGTCATCCGATCACGCTGATCGAATCGCTCTACTTGCAACTGCTCAAGCGAGACAACGTCGGCGGTTACTCCGGCTTCGGCAAGCCGATGCGATACCAACCGATCGATCGCTGGATCGACGACCAATGGGATGCTATCGGAGACGCCCCCAAGGCCCACCTCGAATACGCTAACACCATTGAAACCTTCGCCGACGTCTTCGGAAAAGAGAATGTCGGAGTATTCCTGTTCGAACAGCTGACCACCAACCCGCAGGCGTATTACGAAGGCATCTGCAACTTCATCGGTATCGATCCCCAAGAGGCGATGTCCCACGTCGGCGAAACTCGCAAGAACGAACGCTGGACCGACACCCAGCTCGAACGCCTCGATTCGATTCACCGCTCACTATGGAAATCAACGCTATTTCGATTCTCGCCGCGGGTCACGCGCCGCAAGATGCTCGGACTGCCCGGAAACACACGTGGCATTCCCCCCCAGGGTAGCCGTGGTGCGACGCTATCGATTGCCCCGCATCTGGCAAAGAAAATCCAAGACAAAACTCGCGAAGGCAACCGCCACCTCCAAGAACAATGGGGGCTTCCGATGGAAGACTTCCAATATCCGGTCTAATGGCGTAGCAGTCCCCCAACGGACGGCCGCACCCGAAAAAGGAATTCTAGAATGACCAACCTAACAATCCACAACCCAAGCCAAACAGGCGACCAAGGGGACGGCCGCGCCGCCAGTTACGTGCATATCGGGATGCCCAAGACGGCCACAACTACCATCCAGAACAACATCTTCTTCAAGCATTCGGAAGTCGTGTATCTGGGAAAGCGCTCGGAACTCCCGAAAATCCCCGACAGGGAGACAACGGCTTTCTACCATTGGCTTTCAAAGTCGCCGAGTTCGATGCCTCAGCAGGTCCTCTCTGAGTACCGCGAGACAATCAATCAACGCCGCCAGCAGGGCAAGACGGTGATCCTTTCCAAGGAAGCGCTCACCGCCGCGCCCATCGAAAAGAAGAAACATCAGGCCCGGCGCCTACATGAACTGTTCGGCGACACGCGTATTTTGCTCACGACGCGCGAGCCCGTCAGCTTCATGGAGTCGTTCTACTTCCAACAACTGCGAGGATATCAACAGCGACCGCAAGAGCACCAGCACATCGCTTCTCGTTTTGGACGTCCGCCGCGCTTTTTTGGCTTTAACGAATGGCTCGACATCGCGTGGAGTCTTTCCATGGGTGGAATACTCAATCACCTCAAGTTGGCGGACACGCTCGACGTCTACGCTAATGAGTTCGGTCGCGAGAACATTCTGATCGTGCCATTCGAGAAAATCAAACAGGACAGCGATCAATTCTACCGAACGATTAGCGAACACATCGGGATCGATGCCGACGAGAGCATTGCCCTATCCAAGCAAGATCTCCCCAGAAACATCCGCTGGACCGCCGGCGTCTTTGAGCGACTCGAGAGAATCTGCAATTCCAGGTACGGCCGCTGGAAATTCCGCCTGTTCGGCCAGAAGCAACGACTATCCGATTATCTGGGCAAACACATGGAAACCGCTCTCGATGGAGCCAAGCGAGCCCACGCCGAAATCTCCGAACAGTCGCGCGACCGAATCCTCTCGGTCAGCCGTCCGCAGTGCGACCGCCTTGTGCGAGAGTGGAACGTTCCGCTCGCCGAATACGGTTATCCGCTGAGCAGCGGCGAAGGACAAGTCGCGCGAGCCGCCTGATCTGACTACCGCGCGAGTGACCGGGCCAGTTCTGATAGCCGCCTCACGTACAGCATGAACCGCTGCGCCGCCTCCGGATTCTCCCTTGACGCCGTACGGGCCCAGAAGCCTGCTCGAATAACGTAGTTGACGGCTGCTCCGTATCGAAACGCCGACTCCCATTCGCGGAAGTTCGCCAGACCACTCCGGCTCTGATAAGCAATGACCGCAGCCGCCCGCTCTCCCTCTTCGATCGAGTCGATAAAGTGCGCGACCTCGTACCAGCGATTGCTTAGCCCAAAGTCATGCCAGTCAATCGCGCAGGCGGTCCCGTCACTCGTCAACAAAAAATTCGCGATGCGCGGATCACC